>JAYUCA010000301.1:0-28376 GCA_043740535.1 Rhodospirillales bacterium
CATCGGCACCGCAAAGCGGCGTGGCATGGACGCATATCAGGCAATCAACGCGACATTGCGCGGACAAACCATCCTGTCGCCGGGTTGAGCAGTTACCGCGATGACGACTCATTAATTAATGTCGTTGGTATAATGCCAGGGACATCAAGCATTGACCGGTCCGCAGCGTCACTGCGAGCACTTGCGAAGCAGTCCAGGGCGGCCGGACCTGATCTATCGGTCCTCGATCGCCTCAAGCCCGGCGGCGGTTCAGCCAGCTGCGCCACCGGGAATGCCGGCACTTCACCGCCGATCCGGCGGTCCGCATCCCGGCCGGAAACATCCGGCGCCCCGACGCCGGCACCGACTGCGGAACCTTCGACGGCGATGCGACCTCGGCAGACGCCCCATACCTGCTGCGGAAGGTCTCGTCCCCGTCGACCCGCGACTTCGACATGGTGGGCAAGCTCGACGAATACCGGACGATCCCCAGCCTGAACCACCTCGTGCTGGTCGATCCCGACGTTCCCCGGGCCTTCCACGGGTCCCGTCCACCCCGCGGCGCCTGGGTCCGTGCGCTGCTGGAAGGCCTGGGTGCCGTCATCCGCCTCCCGGAGATCGTCGGCGCCATCGACCTGGCGACGATGTATTCCGGCCTGGTCTTCAAACCCTCGCCCCGCCTGGTCCACGGCGCGGAGTCCGCAGGCTGGCCGCACCGTCGTTGTCCGCCGGCATCCGCCGTGGCTAGATGACCCCGCACCACCGCCAAGGTCCCGCCATGCCGCTCACCCGCCGCGCCACCCTCGCCACACTCCCGGCCATCATCGCCGCAGCCGGCGCGCGCGCCCAGCCCAGGCGCGGCGGCAGCCTCACCATCGTGCTCCAGTCCGAGCCCACCGCCCTCATCTCCGCATTCACCGTCGTCACCTGGTCGCTCAGCGTCAGCGCCAAGGTCATCGAGGGCCTGCTCGACTACGACAACGACATCAGCCCGAAGCCCCAGCTCGCCACCAAATGGGACATCGCGCCCGACGGCCTCACCTACACCTTCGCGCTCCGCCCCGGCGTCAAATGGCACGACGGCCAAGACTTCACCGCCGCCGACGTCGCCTTCAGCATCCTGCTGCTCAAACGCCTGCATCCCCGCGGCCGCAGCACCTTCGCCAACGTCACCGCCGTCGACGCGCCAGACCCGCTGACCGCCATCATCCGCCTGGCCAAGCCCGCCCCCTACCTCATCAAGGCCCTGGTGGGCGCCGAAACGCCCATCCTGCCCAAACACCTGTATGACCAGGGCGACCCCGTCCAGAACCCGGCCAACAACGCCCCCATCGGCACCGGCCCCTTCCGCTTCAAGGAATGGTCCCGCGGCAGCTACGCCATCTATGAACGCAACCAGACCTACTGGGACCCCGGCAAACCCTACCTCGACCGCCTGATCGTCAAGTTCGTCCCCGACCCGGCCGCCCGCTCCGTCCTGTTCGAGACCGGCCAGGCCGACCTCGGCTACCGCACCCCCGTGGCGCTGAACGACGTCGAGCGCCTGCGCACCAACCCGAAGCTCCGCTTCGACGCGAAGGGCAACACCTACTCCTTCAACGTCACCCGCCTCGAGTTCAACCTCGATCACCCGATCCTCGGCAAGCCCCAGATCCGCCAGGCCATAGCCCACCTGATGGACCGCGCGCTGATCTGCAAGGCGGCCTACTACGGCCTGGCCGAGCCCTGCGCCTCCCCCATCGCACCCGGTCTGCGCGCCTTCCACGACCCAACCCCATCCCCCTACGCCCTCGACGTGAAGGCCGCCGAGGCGCTGCTGGACGCCGCCGGCCACCCCCGCGGCGCAGACCGCACCCGCTTCCGCGTCACGCTGGACTTCAACCCCTCCGGCGAAGACCAGAAACGCACCGCCGAGATCGTCCGCTCCCTGCTGTCCCGCGCCGGCATCGCCGCCGACATCCGCGCCCAGGACATGGGCAGCTTCGTCAAGCGCATCTACACCGACCGCGAGTTCGATCTCACCGTCAACGGCGTCAGCAACCTGTTCGACCCCACCGTCGGCGTGCAGCGCCTCTATTGGTCGAAGAACTTCGTCAAGGGCCTGCCCTTCTCGAACGCCACCCACTACGCCAGCCCCGAGGTCGACAAGCTGCTCGAAGACGCCGCCATCGAGAACGACCCGGTCCGCCGCCACGCGCTGTTCCTGCAATTCCAGCAGACGGTGGCCAGGGAGGTCCCGGACATCAACCTCTGCTCGCCCCTCTATCTGACCCTGTCGAACACGCGCCTCCACGACGAGGCCCTGACCGCCGAGGGCCTCGAATCTGGCCTCGCCGACGCCTACGTGGACGCCTGACCAGCCCCACCAAAGCCCGAAAGGCCCCACCCATCCTAAAAACCCTCCGCCGCACGGCCCTGTCCGCCGTCCCCACCGTCATCGGCATCGTCGTGCTCGACTTCCTGCTGCTCCAGCTCATGCCCGGTGACGCCGCCGACGTCATCGCCGGCCAGTCCGGCGGCGGCGCCATCGAGACGATGGCGGCGCTGCGCGCCCGCTTCGGCCTCGACCAGCCCGTGCTGCTCCAACTGGGGAGCTACCTCTGGCATCTCGCCCACCTCGACCTCGGCATGTCCGCCCGCTTCGGCCTGCCGGTCTCCACCCTGGTCATGGAGCGGCTGCCGAACACCCTGCTGCTGATGCTCTCCGCCCTCGGCCTCGCCCTGCTGCTCGGCCTGGTCCTCGGCTGGACCATGGCCGCCTTCGCCGGCCGCTGGCCAGACCGGCTGCTGCAGGTCGTCGCCCTGCTCTGCTACTCGACCCCTGGCTTCTGGGTCGGCCTGATGGCCATCGTCCTCTTCTCCGTCAAGCTCGGCTGGCTCCCCGGCAACGGCAGCGAGACCGTCGGCGCCAACCTGCACGGCCTCGCCTGGCTCATGGACCGCGCCGCCTACCTGGCGCTGCCCGCCGCCAGCCTCGCCTTGTTCTTCGTCGCCGTGTACGCCCGCCTGATCCGATCGAGCCTGCTGGAGGTCCAGCAACTCGACTTCATGCGCGCCGCCGCCGCCAAGGGCCTGTCCCCGATCGCCCTCGTGTGGCGCCACGCGCTGCCGAACGCGCTGATCCCGGTCACCACCGTCGCCGGGCTGCATTTGGGCAACCTGCTCGGCGGCGCCGTCGTCGTCGAGACCGTCTACGGCTGGCCCGGCATGGGCCGCCTCGCGCTGGAGGCCGTGCTCGGCCGCGATTACGGCCTGTTGCTCGGCGTGCTGCTGCTGTCCAGCCTGCTGGTCATCCTCGCCAACGCCGCGATCGACGTGCTGCACGCCTGGCTGGACCCGCGGATTGCGCCATGACAGGCATAGCCCGCACAGACGCCGGCATGCCCGCCCAAGCCCACGAACGTCATCCCCGGGCCTTTCTTGACCCGGGGACCCCATCGCCACCAAAGCACCGCCACGCCCACGAGATCCCCGGGTCGAGCAGGCCCGGGGATGACGTCGTGAAATGGCCGTTTGCATGACAACGCGCCGATCCCCCTGGCAGGCCCTCCTCCGCAACCCCTCCTTCACGGCCGGCGCAGCGATCCTCCTCCTCGTTGCCGCCCTCGCCCTGCTCGCCCCGCATCTCTACCCCGACAACCCCCAGGACATGGTCGCCGCCCCCACCCAATGGCCCGGCGCCGACCCGGCCTACCCCCTCGGCACCGACAGCCTCGGCCGTGACATCGCCGCCGGCCTCATCCACGGCGCCCGCGTGTCCCTGCTGGTCGGCATCGTCGCCGCCGCCATCGGCCTGCTGATCGGCGCCCTGGTCGGCGCCGTCGGCGGCTATTTCGGCGGCTGGCTCGACACGGCGACCGTCCGCCTCACCGAGCTGGTGCAGACCATCCCCAGCTTCCTGCTGGTCATCGTGCTCGTCGCCATCGGCGCACCCTCGGTGCGGACCATAGCGCTCGCCATCGGCCTCGCCTCCTGGCCCCTGGTTGCCCGCCTCGTCCGCGCTCAGTTCCGCGCCCTCCGCAGCGCCGAGTTCGTGATGGCCGCCCGCAGCCTCGGCTACGGCACGCCCCGCCTGATCCTGACCGAGATCATGCCCAACGCGCTGCCGCCTGTGATCGTCACGGCCTCCGTGCTGGTCGCCAACGCCATCCTGACCGAGGCCGGGCTGTCGTTCCTCGGCATGGGCGACCCCAACCTCGTCAGCTGGGGCAGCATGATCGGCGACGGCCGCCCGCTGCTCCGCACCGAATGGTTCGTCGCCGCCATCCCCGGCGCCGCCATCGCCCTGACCGTCCTCGCCCTCAACCTCGCCGGCGACGGCCTGAACGACGTCCTCAACCCCCGCGCCACGCCGCGATGAGCCTCCTCCACGTCACGGACCTGCATGTCGGCTTCGGCGCCGCCCCCATCGTCCAGGGCGTCAGCTTCGACATCCAGCCCGGCGAAACCCTGGCCCTCGTCGGCGAAAGCGGCTGCGGCAAAAGCATGACCGCCTTCGCCCTGATGCAGCTTCTGCCGCCCGGCGCCGCGATCCAGGCCGGGCAGATACGCTTCATGGGCAACGACCTCGTCGGCGCATCGGCCCGGGCGCTCCGCGCCGTCCGCGGCCAGCACATCGGCCTGATCCTGCAGGAGCCGATGACCGCCCTGAACCCCGTCCGCACCATCGGGTCGCAGATCGCCGAGGCCATCCGCCAGCACCAAAGCCTGTCCCGCGCCGCGCTGCGCGCCCGCGTGCACGACCTGCTGGACCTGGTCGGCATCCCGCACCCCGCCGCCGCCGCCGCCGCCTACCCCCACACATTCTCGGGCGGCATGCGCCAACGCGTGATGATCGCCATCGCCGTCGCCTGCAACCCGTCGCTGCTGATCGCCGACGAGCCCACCACCGCGCTCGACGTCACCATCCAGGCCCAGGTGCTGGACCTGCTGGCCCGCCTCCAGCGCCAGCTCGGCATGGCCCTGCTGCTGATCACGCATGACCTCGGCGTCGTGCAGGACTGGGCGGACCGCGTCGCCGTGATGTACGCCGGCCGCATCGTGGAACAGGGCCCCGCTGGCCCCGTGCTGCACGCCCCCGCCCACCCCTACGCCGCCGGCCTGCTGGGCGCGAAGCTGGGGCAGGGCCACTACACCGCCGCCCGCCTGACCGAGATCCCCGGGACCGTCGCCTCCGCAGCCCAGGCCCCGGGCTGCCCCTTCGCCCCCCGCTGCCCCGGCCGCATCGACGCCTGCGATGCCGCCATCCCCCGCCTCCATCCCGTGGCGCCCGCGCACGACGCCGCCTGCATCCGCGCATGACCACCGCCCCGGCCACGTCATCCCCGGGCCTGCTTGACCCGGGGATCTCGCCCCGACAGGAGCACCTGCGCAGAGGCCTCCGGCCATGACCCTCCTGCACGTCGAAGGCCTCCGGACCCAGTACAGGAACCTGGTCGCGGTCGACGGCGTGGACCTGCACGTCGCCGAAGGCGAAACCGTCGGCCTGGTCGGCGAAAGCGGCTGCGGCAAGTCCACCCTGGGCAAGACCATCCTCCGCCTGGTCCCCGCGGCCGCCGGCAGCATCCGCCTGAACGGCATCGACATCCTGCCGCTGCAGGGCAGGGCGCTCGCCCCCCACCGCCGCCGCATGCAGATGGTGTTTCAGGACCCGTCTGCGTCCCTGAACCCCCGCCAGACCGTCCGCACCCTGCTGGAAACCCCCCTGAAGGTGCACGGCATCCCGGACCGTGCCGCGCGCATCCAGGCGATGCTGGACCTGGTCGGCCTCCCCCGCACCGCGCTGGACCTGCTGCCGCACGCGTTCAGCGGCGGCCAGCGCCAACGCATCGGCATCGCCCGCGCCCTGGTCCTCCGCCCGCAGCTCCTGGTGCTCGACGAACCCGTCTCCGCCCTGGACCTGTCGATCCAGGCCGGCATCCTGAACCTGCTGACCGACCTGAAGCGCGAGTTCCGCCTGGCCTACCTCTTCATCTCCCACGACCTCGGCGTCATCCGCTACATGGCCGACCGCGTGCTGGTGATGTACCTCGGCCGCATCGTCGAAAGCGCCCCCCACGACACCCTGTTCGCCACCCCGCAACACCCCTACACCCGCGCCCTGCTCGCCTCCGTCCCCGGCGCCGGCCCCCGCACCGCCCCCCTCCGCGGCGAACTCGTCCGCACCACCCAAGGCTGCCGCTTCCGCAACCGCTGCCCCATCGCCATCCCACGCTGCGCCACCGAAGACCCGCCCCTCCGCCCCATCGCCCCAGGCCACCTGGCCGCCTGCCACATGACCAACGAAGCGTCCCTCCAACACGCGGCGCCATGAAACACGGCGTCAAGAACCACGTCATCCCCGGGCCTTCCTTGACCCGGGGATCTCGTCGCACCTGAGGGAATGGCCGAACCTCGACATCATGTCCCGCCGCCCCTCCTCCTCTGCGAACTCTGCGCCTCTGTGGTAAGCCTTCCTCATGCGATGCGGGCACGCACCCGATCCTCATGCACGCCATCTCCCACCCCACCCGCCCACGGAGACCCGATGCCCGCCCTCCACCGCCTCGCAGTCGACATCGGCGGCACCTTCACCGACCTCGTCCTCGAAAGCCCCACGCAGCGCCGCACCAGGAAGATCCTCACCACCCCCCAGGCCCCCGAACAAGCCGTCCTCGAAGGCACGAGCCTCATCCTCCAGGACGCCAACCTCCGCTTCGAAGACATCGCCGTCTTCGTCCACGGCGCCACGCTCGCCACCAACGCCGTCATCGAGCGCCGCGGCGCCCGCACCGCCCTGCTGGCCACCGAAGGCTTCCGCGACATCATCGAGATCGGCACAGAAAGCCGCTATGACCAGTACGACCTCGCCATCCGGAAACCCGTCCCCCTCGTCCCCCGCCGCCTCCGCTTCACCGTCTCCGAGCGCATCGACGTCGACGGCAACATCCGCCTCCCGCTCGACGAAGCCGCCGTGGCCGCCCTCATCCCGACCCTGATGGCGGAGCACGTCGAAAGCCTCGCCATCGCCTACATCCACGCCTACGCGAACCCCGCCCACGAGCAGCGCACCGCCGCCATCATCGCCGCAGCGCTCCCCGGCCTCCGCATCACGCTCGCCAGCGAGGTCTGCCCCGAGATCCGCGAATACGAACGCACCTCCACCGCCGTCGCCAACGCCTACGTGCAGCCGCTGATCGACGGCTATCTGGCCCGCATGAAGACGGCGCTGGACCAGGCCGGGTTCGCCGGCGTGTTCTACATGGTCACCTCCAGCGGCGGCCTCACGACGCTGGACGCCGCCCGGCGCTTCCCCGTCCGCCTGATCGAATCCGGCCCCGCCGGCGGCGCCATCTTCGCCACCTGCATCGCCGCCATGCGCGGCGAAACCCGCGTGCTGTCCTTCGACATGGGCGGCACGACGGCCAAGATCTGCATGATCCAGGACCTCAAGCCCGGCGCATCCCGCGTCTTCGAGGTCGACCGCTCCGCCCGCTTCCTCAAGGGCTCCGGCCTGCCGCTCCGCATCCCGGTCATCGAGATGGTCGAGATCGGCGCCGGCGGCGGCAGCATCGCCCGCCTCGATGCCATGCAGCGAGTTACCGTCGGCCCCGACAGCGCCGGCTCCGAACCCGGTCCCGCCTGCTACGGCCGCGGCGGCGCACGCCCGGCCGTCACCGACGCAGACCTGGTGCTCGGCCTGCTCGACCCGGCCCGCTTCGCCGGCGGCGCCATGACCCTGCGCCCCGAAGCCGCCCGCGCCGCCCTGCGGCGCGACGTCGGCGACGGCCTCGGCGTCGGCCCCGAGATGGCCGCCTACGCCGTGCACGAGATGGTCTGCGAGACCATGGCCAGCGCCGCCCGCGCCCACGCCGTGGAACGCGGCGCCACCGCCAGCGCCCAGACCGTGATCGCCTTCGGCGGCGCAGCCCCGCTGCACGCCGCCCGCGTGGCCGAACGCATCGGCGCCCGCCGCGTCATCGTCCCCCCCAACGCCGGCGTCGGCTCCGCCGTCGGCTTCCTCGCCGCCCCCGTCAGCTACGAGGCCGTCCGCAGCCGCCGCATGCGCCTCGACCACTTCGACGCCGAAGCCGCGACCGGCGTGCTGGATGCCCTCGCCGCCGCAGCCCACGCCGTGGTGGCCCCCGGCGCGATGGGCGCCCCGGTCGACGAACACCGCGCGGCCAACATGCGCTACGTCGGCCAGGGCCACGAAATCGCCCTGCCGCTGCCGAACCGCCCGCTGACGGCCGCCGACGCCGCAACCCTCCGCGCCGCGTTCGAGCAGGCCTACGCCGCCCTCTTCGTCCGCTGCATCCCCGGCGCCCTCATCGAGGTGCTGACCTGGTCCGCGCTCGCCACCACCGCCTCCGTCCTGCCCGCGCCCATCGCCTCGCCGCCCGATGCGGAACCACCCGCGCCCATCGGCACGCGCCAGGTCTTCGACGGCCGCACCGGACGATCCATCGACGTGCCCGTCTACGACCGCGCCGCCATGCGCCCCGGCGCCCGCGCCCCTGGTCCGGCCATCATCCTGGAAGACGAGACCAGCACCTACGTCTCTGCACGGTTCGACGTCCACGTCGACGGGGCAGGGTGCCTGGTGATGGAGCAGACGCCATGAACGACGCCGCTGAAATTATCGACCTGCAGATCATGTGGAACCGCCTGATCGCCGTCGTCGAGGAGCAGGCCCAGGTCCTGATCCGCACCGCCTTCAGCACCATCGTCCGCGAGGCCGGCGACGTGTCCGCCGGGGTGTTCGACCTCCAGGGCCGCATGCTCGCCCAGGCCGTCACCGGCACCCCCGGCCACGTCAACTCCATGGCCGAATCCGTGAAGCACTTCATCCGCCACTTCCCGATCGAGACCATGAACGAGGGCGACGCCTACATCTGCAACGACCCCTGGATGGGCACCGGCCACCTCAACGACTTCGTCGTCACCACCCCCGCCTTCCACCACGGCAAGCTGGTCGGCCTGTTCAGCTGCACCAGCCACCTGATGGACATCGGCGGCCTCGGCAGCGGCCCCGAGGGCCTCGATGTCTTCATGGAGGGCCTGTACATCCCGATGCTCAAGCTGATCGACCGCGGCCAGGTCAACGACACCCTGATGGCGATGATCCGCGCCAACACCCGCCTGCCCGTCGACACCGAGGGCGACACATACTCCCTGGCCGGCTGCAACGACGTGGGCGTCCGCCGCCTGTCCGAGATGATGGCCGAGTTCGGCATCGACAGCCTGGACCGCCTGGCCAACTACATCGTCGGCCGCTCCCGCGCCGCCGTGGTCGCCGAGATCGGCAGGCTGCCGCAGGGGGCCTGGTCCTACGCGATGGAGGTCGACGGCTACGACGCGCCCATCCGCCTGCACGGCACGCTGACGGTGTCGGCCGCCGGCCTGCACATGGACTACGCCGGCAGCGGCGCCCGCCAGCGCAAGGGCATCAACGTGCCGCTGACCTACGCGACCGCCTACACCGTCTTCGGCATGGGCTGCATCGTGGCCGCCCGCATCCCGAACAACGCCGGCTCCCTGGCGCCGCTGACCGTCTCCGCCCCCGTGGGATCGGTGCTGAACGCCCAGAAGCCCGCCCCCGTCTCCGCCCGCAGCGTGCTCGGCATGATGCTGCCCGACATGGTCTTCGGCTGCCTCCGCCAGGCCTCCCCCGGCCTGGTCCCGGCCGAGGGCGCCAACTGCCTGTGGAACATCCCGCTGCGCGGCGCCCGCCGCGACGGCACGCTGTTCGCCAACTCCGTCACGTCGACGGGCGGCTCCGGCGGCCGCCCCGGCCTAGACGGCCTCTCCTGCACCGGCTTCCCCAGCGGCGTCCAGGGCACCCCCGTCGAGATCGCCGAAACCCAGTCCCCCGTCATCTTCTGGCGCAAGGAGTTCCGCCCGAACAGCGGCGGCGCCGGCCGCACCCGCGGCGGCCTGGGCCAAAGGATCGAGATCGAAAGCGCCGAAAACCTCCCCTTCGCGCTCGTCTCCTCCTTCGACCGCGTCATCTTCCCCGCCCGCGGCCAGGCCGGCGGCGCAGACGGCGCCCCCGGACACGTCGCCCTGGCCTCGGGAAAAGTGTTCCCAGGCAAAGGCCGCCACGAAATCCCCGCCGGCGAACGCATCATCCTGCTGACCCCGGGCGGCGCCGGCCTCGGCCCCCCATCCGAACGCGACCCGGCCGCCATCGCCGCAGACCTCGAAGACGGCCTGGTGACCTGACCAGGGCCCAGTGTCCTGGCGCCTCCCAACCCGTAGGGTGGAATACGACGTCGTATTCCACCACCCCAAGCAACCTGAAACGATACCGCAGTCAAAACTTTAACCACCCGAGATTAGAGCGTCATCGTCTGAGGTTGACCAAATACCAGGGGCATTAATTAATGACTCGTCATCGCGAGCCCTTGCGAAGCGATCCAGGACCGATAGATCAGGTCTGGCCGCCCTGGACTGCTTCGCAAAAGCTCGCAGTGACGATGCGTCCCGGTCAATGCTTAATATCCTTGGTATAAGCGTTCAGGCATACATCCGGCCGTCATCGCGCGCCCTTGCGAAGCGATCCACGGTCGATCGGGTGCGTGTGGGATCGCTTCGCCAAACGGCTCGCGATGACGAGGTAGGGCAACGTGAGGCAATCACGCTCTAAAAACCCCCAACCCCCGCCAGCAACCCGGCCATCAGCCGCCCGCGCTGCACCAGGCTGTCCACCAGCAGGTGCTCCTCCAGCGTGTGCCCGCCACCGCCCAGCACCCCCAGGCCATCCAGCGTGGGCACGCCCATCGCGCCCGTGAAATTCCCGTCCGAGCCGCCGCCCGCGCTCCGGTGCGGCAGATCGAACCCAAGCCCGAGGGCCAGCCCGCGCGCCGTCTCGTACAGCGCCATCGTCCCCGCATCCGGCTCCCACACCGGCCGGGTCACGCCCCGCGTCACGCTGAACCCCACCTCGTTCTCCGTGCCGGACAGCGCCAGCATCGCAGCCACGCCGCGGTCCAGGTCGGCCTGCCGCTTGGCCATGCTCAGCACCTCCGCCGTGCACGTCGTGGCCACGCAGTTCACCCATTGCCCGCCATGCACCACGCCCACGCTGAACGTGCAGTCCTCCGTCGTCATGTCATCGATCTCGATCATGCGCCGGGCCATCGCGCGGATCGCCGAGCGCCCCTCGGACAGCCGCGCCCCCGCGTGGCTGGGTCGGCCCGTCGCCTCCAGGTTGAACCGCGCGATCGCATAGCGCCCCGTCGTCACCTCGTGCCCGGGGCCGCCGGGCTCCGGCACCAGCACGCACGCGTGCCGCGCGGCCTCTGCCTCGATCAGGTCCCGCGTGGACGGCGACCCCACCTCCTCGTCGCTGGTGAACAGCACCGTCACCGGCAGCGCCGTGGCCACCCCGGCACGGGAGAGCTGGCGCAGCGCCTCCAGCACCACCAGGTTGCCGCCCTTCATGTCGTAGATGCCCGGCCCGTAGCACCGGCCCCCCTCCTGCCGCCACGGCAGCGCGTCCAGCGTGCCGAGCGGATGCACCGTGTCCATGTGCCCCATAACCAGGATGCCCGGCTGCCCCGCCAGCGCATGCGGCATCGTCGCCCGCACGCAGTCGCCGAACCCCATCCGCCCCGGGATCCGGTCGACCCGCGCCCCCATCAGCGCCAGGTCCCGGCTGACCAGGTCCATCATGCGGTTGACCGCAGCCTTGTCGAAGGTGGGGCTTTCGCACTCCACCCAGGGCCGCAGCGCCGCCAGCATCTGCTCCGCATCGAAGGGCAGTCTCATGCGCATGCGTCCCGGCTCACAGCTTCACCAGCTCGACCCGCCGGTTCCTGGCCCGGCCCTCGCTCGTGTCATTGCTCGCAATCGGCTTGTCCGGCCCGAAGCCCGCCGGCTGCAACCGGTCCGCAGCGATCCCCGCCGCCGTCAGCGCCGCGACGAACGCCGTCGCCCGTTCCCCTGACAACGCCCGGTTGCGGTCCGGCGTGCCCAGCCCGTCCGTGTGCCCCTCGATCCCCAGCCGCAGCTGCGGATCGGCCTTCAACATGGCCGATACCTGGCCCACCACGCCCGCCGCCTCCGGCCGCAGCGTCGCCTTGTCGAAGTCGAAGTTCACGTACAGCGCCACGTGCCCCGCCTTGTCGAGCGCGCCGCGAAGCTCCTGCTGCGCCGGCTTGATGCTCGGCTCGAACGCCTTTTCCTCCAGCGCCGACACCGCGACCGAGGTCTGGTCGGCGACGATCATGATCCACACCACCTGGCCGTCGCGCAGCAGCCGCGCCGTCATGTCGCGGCCACCGGACCGCAGGATCTCGGCCCCCTGCGCCCGCAGCGCCTCGATATAGTTGTACTGGATCTCGACATTGCTCAGCGCCGGCTGCCCCTCCTTCAGGGAATAGTCTACCCGGATCGTCTTGCCCTGCGCCTCGATATCCTTCGTGCCGTCGCCGTCGATGACGTTGAACGCCATCTTGTCGAAGTTCCGCACGACCGGCTTGGTGGCGACGAAGTCGGGCAGGTGCCCGACCAGCCGGTAATCGTTGCCGGACGGCGGCAACAGCGTCGATTTCGGCGCAACGACCTGCAGCGTGCGAACCTCGATCGAGGTTTCCTCCGAATAGACGTGCAGCCATGTGTCTACGCCGTCCTTTACCAGGTGGGCGTCCAGGTCGCGGCCGCCCATCCTCTCGATCGTCGCGCCCAGCTTTTCCAGCTGCTGCTGGTAGTTCAACTGGATTTCGAGGTTGCTCAGCGGGTCCTTGCCCTCGGTCTGGGCATAGGCCGTGACGCAGGTCCGGCCGGCGATTTCGAAGGTCTCCGTCTCGTCGGAGTCCTTCAGCTTGCGGGTGAACTCCATCGAGTCGTAGCGCCGCAGCACCGATACGGCCGGCACGAAGTCCGGCATGGCGCCCAGCGGCGGGCATGATTCCTGCGCCGCGGCGTGCGCCAGCGTGGGGACAAGAAACGCAACCAGGACCAGTCGCAGCAAGATCAGCTCCATCGACGAACGGCCCATGCTAAATCGATCCCGCACCGAACGCCAAGTGGCGCGCCGCTACGCCGCCGGCAAATCGATCCACGACAGGTGGCCACCCTTCCCGGCGCCCGTGTCCATGAACACCGCCGTCCCGCCCGAGGCCCCGTGCCGCACATAGGGCCGCCCGTCCGTGCTGCGCTGGTCATGCCCGCAATACACCGTAAGCCCCGCCGGAATCCGGTCCACCCAGCGCAACACCCGCTCCGGATACCCATCCGTCTGCATCCGCCCCGTCGTCTCGCCGAACATCGCGCGCGACAGCAACGACGTCACCCGCCCCAGCCCCGGTGGCGGCGGCTCGTCCAGCATCGCCGGGTGGAACCCCCCGTGCACGAAGGCCCGGTTGCCCTGCAGCGCCCACGCCGGCGCCCGGTCGATCGTGACCAGCGCCTGGCGCCGCAGCTCCTCGTCCATCTGGTCCAGCGTCGCAAGCAGGGGGGCATCCATCCGCACGCCCAGCCCGGACAGCGCCCGGCCCAGCTTGCGGTCATGGTTGCCCAGGATGAACAGCCCCCGCTTCTGCGCCATCAGCTCCAGCATCAGCCGGATCACCCCGGCGCTGTCCGGACCATGGTCGCCCAGGTCGCCCAGCTGCACCAGGAAATGATCGGTCGCCGCCGCGGCACGGAACGCCCGGAGGTCCCCATGCACGTCGCCCACCACCCGCAACGGCGCCCCGGCAGGGATCACGCGGCGTCCTCTGCCGCGGGTCCCTCTGCGTCGATCGGCTCGGACGCGCCGCGGCCCATCGCCTTGAACGCCCCCAGCGCCCGCATCCGGCCCTCTGCCAGATCGACGACCGGCGCCGGGTAGTCCCGCCCGATGCGCACCTTGGCGGCCAGCAGCACGTCGGCCGGCGCCGTCCATGGCGCATGGATCCACCGGTCCGGCAGCCCAGCCAGCTCCGGTATCCAGGCGCGGACATAGGCGCCGTCCGGGTCGAACTTCTCCCCCTGGCTGACCGGGTTGAAGATGCGGAAGAACGGCTGCGCATCGATGCCGGACCCGGCCACCCACTGCCAGCTCGCGGCGTTGCTCGCCAGGTCCGCATCCACCAGCGTGTCCCAGAACCACGCCTCCCCGTCCTGCCACGGCATCAGCAGATGCTTCGTCAGATACGACGCGACGATCATCCGCACCCGGTTGTGCATCCACCCGGTGCGCCAAAGCTGCCGCATCCCGGCATCCACGATCGGCACGCCGGTTCGCCCGCGCTCCCACGCGTGCAGCTCCGCCGCCGCCCGCCGGGTCTGCATCTCGGCAAAGCGCGGCCGCAGCGGCTGCTCCGGCAGATGCGGGTTGTGCCACAGCAGATACGCCGCGAACTCCCGCCACAGCAGCTCTCCCAGGTAGACGCTCAGGCCCTCGCCGCGCCGCGCCGATGCCCCCGCCGCCGCATGCCACACCTGGCCCGGCGACAGCTCGCCGAAGTGCAGGTGCGGTGAGACCATGCTGGTGCCGGCCTGCCCCGGCAGGTTGCGGGTGACGTCGTAGCCATCCACGACCTTCGCCGCGAACGCATGGAGGCGTCGATGCGCGGCAATCTCCCCGGGCTGCCATGTCGAGCGGAACCCTCCGGCCCAGTCGGGCGCCCCGGGCAGCAGCCCCCAATCGTCGAGCCGGTCGGACGGCGGCGGCGGCGGCGCGGCGATGCGCCCGGGCGCGGGCACAGGGGGCGCCGGATCACCACGCAGCCGCAAGCCCTTCGCAAACGGCGTGTAGATGCCGTAGATGCCCCCGGTCTTCGTGCGGATCGCGCTCAGGTCGAACAACGTGGCCGTCCGGTGCAACCGCAGCGCGCCAGCGGGCAACGCCGCCTCCAGCGCCGCCTCCACGCCACGCGCCCAGGGCTCGTGCATGCGCCCGGCGTGGATGCATGCCGCGCCGGTCTCGGCCAGCAGCGCCGGCAGCACGTCGGCCGCCTTGCCCCGGCGCAGCACCAGCGGAGCGCCCCGCTCCGCCAGTGCCGCCTGCAGCGCCATCAGGCTATGATGCAGCCACCACCGCCCCGCCCCGCCCATGGCCCAGCGGCCGGGGCTGTCGTCGTCCAGGACATACACCGGCAACACCCGCCCGCCGCCTGCCATCGCGGCGTGCAACGCCGCATGGTCGCCCAGCCGCAGGTCCTGTCGGAACCAGATGATCGCCAGCGTCTGATCGGCATCCTGTGGCAAACCCGGCTCCCAATCTGTTGTTCCCCCACCGATGTGAGGCGTCGGACGCCGCGTTCAATTGTGGCCGGATCGGGGCGCGCTCCTGTGATCGCACGCGCCGCCGCCGGTCTTGTCGCTCGACGCCCCCCTCGTTTGCGCCAGCGTGAAGCTGAACAGCCGCCCCTGGCCCAACAGGAATGCCCGCCCCCCCTTCGGGAACAGCCGGGCGATCGCCGGGCTGGCGATGTCCAGGCCTCCGGTATACGCCCCCAGCGCCGGCAACATCAGCCGTCTTGCGTCGGCAACGAAACACGGCCGCGTGATCTGCCCTGCCCGGGTCAGCACGCACGCCTTGGGGTGGTGGTGCCCGCACAGCTCCCCCTCCGCCCCATCCCGGGCCTGGTGCCGGAACACGAGACCCGACTGCGACCAGTCCGCCGCCGCCACGCCGGCCAGCCCCGCGGGCGGGGCCGGGTCATGGTTGCCCAGCACCCACACGAACGCGGCCGCCTCGGTCATCGCGCGCAGCCGTGCCAGGTCCGCCGGCGCCATGCGCCCAGCGCCGTGCGCATCATGGAAGCTGTCGCCCAGCGCCACCACCGTGCGCGGCCGATGCCGCCGCAGCAGCAGCGCCAGCCGGTCCAGCGTCGCCCCGGTGTCCCACGGCGGCACCAGGTGACCCCGCCGCGCATAGGCCGACCCCTTCTCCAGATGCAGGTCGGCCACCGCCAGCAAGCCCAGTTCCGGCCAGACGACGCCGCCCAGCGGGTCCAGCAGCAACCGGTGCCCGGCCATGTGCAGCGGCGCCGCCGTCACGATGACGTGCCCCGCTGCACCGCCGCCGCCGTCCGCGCACGGCCCGGCTTCCGCTGCAGGATCGCCAGGTTCGACCGATGCACGGGATGCACCCGCATCGGCCGCTCGCTGGGCGCCGCCCCCCCGGTCGCCTCCGCCACCAGCGCCTCCGTCTCGGCCAGCAGCGCGTCCTCGCCATCCTCCGTCCGCACGCTCTCCCGCCCGATGTCCAGCAGCACCGGCACCGCCAGCGGCGAAACCCGGTCCAGCCGCACGTGCCGCACCTTCCCCGCAACGCGGCCCAGCATGTCCGATACCCGGCCCAGATCGGTCAGGCCCCCCGCCGCGTCCGCCCACGTCGCCCGCAGCAGCACATGGTCCGGCTGGTGCTTGCGCAGCACGTCGTAGATCAGGTCCGTGTTGACCGTCACCTGCCGCCGCGTCCGCTCCTGCCCCGGCTGGTTCCGCTCCACCAGCCCCGATATGACGGCGACATTCCGGAACGTCCGGCGCAGCATGCTGCTCTCCGCCATCCAGGCCTCCAGGTCGTCGCCCATCATGTCCTGGTCGAACAGCGCCGGCACGTCCGCGGGCTCCTGCGCCGACCACGCCGCGATCACGTAGTCCGTCGCCACGAAACCCAGCGGCCCATACCCGAACCGCTCCATCCGCCGGGTCAGCAGCATGCCCAGCGTCTGGTGCGCGTTCCGCCCCTCGAAGCAGTACGCCACCAGATACCAGCGCCCGTTGCGGGGAAACACCTCCACCAGCAGGTCGTCGGTCCCCGGCAGTTCGCTCCGCTCGGTCTGCAGCAGCAGCCACTCGCGCACCGGCTCCGGATAATGCGACCAGGTCGAAGGGTCGTGCAGCATCGCCCGAACCCGCGCCGCGAGGTTCGTCGTCAGCGGCTGCCGCGCCCCGGCATACGCCGGCACCATCGGCTCCCCGCTGCCGCCATCCGTGACCTCCACCGTGGTCTCGCGCAGCCGCATGTAGCTCAGCAGCCGCCCCGCGAACATGAACGTGTCGCCCGGCGACATCATGGTCACGAAGCTCTCCTCGATCTCCCCCAACGACCCGCCGCCCCGCCCGGCATACCGCACCTTCAGCAGCGGCGCCTCCACGATCGTGCCCAGGTTCATGCGCGCCTGGCGCGCGGTCCGGGCCCCGCGGATGTGCACCAGCCCCTCCGAATCGCGGAACAGCTTGCGATACCGGTCATAGGCCGCCAGCGCATAGCCGCCGTCCTCGACGAAGCGCAGCACGTCGTCGAAGTCCCGCCGGGTCAACGCGGCATAGGGGGCGGCGCGGCGGACCTCATCGAACATCGTGTCCGGGTGGAACGGCGCCGCGGCGGCCATCAGCAGCAGGTGCTGGGCCAGCACATCGAGGCCGCCCGGCGGCGGCGCGGCGCCGTCCTGGTCGCCCGCCGCCACCCCCTCGATGGCCGCCTCGCACTCCAGCAGCTCAAACCGGTTGGCCGGCACCAGCAGCGCGTTGCTCGCCTCGTCCATGCGGTGGTTGGCCCGCCCCACGCGCTGGATCAGCCGGCTGACGCCCTTCGGCGCACCCACCTGGATCACCTGATCGACGCCTCCCCAGTCGATCCCCAGGTCCAGGCTGCTGGTCGCCACCACCGCCCGCAGCCGCCCCGCCGCCATCGCCGCCTCCACGCGCCGGCGCTGCACGATGTCCAGGCTGCCATGGTGGATCGCGATCGGCAGCGTCTCGTCATTCAGCTTCCACAGCGCCTGGAACATCAGCTCCCCCTGCGCGCGGGTGTTGACGAACACGATCGTCATGTCATGCCCGCGGATGCGATCCAGGATGCGCGACGCCGCACTCAGCCCCATGTGCCCAGACCACGGCAGCCGCTCCTCCGGCAGCAGGATGCTCAGCGCCGGCGGCGCGCCCTCGGCCACCTCGATCAGCCGCGGCTCGGACCCGCTGCCCACGTAATCGAGCAGCGCCCGCGTATGCGCGACCGTCGCCGACAGCCCTGCCCGCCGCGCCCGCGGCGCAATCGCGGTCAGCCGCGCCAGGCACAGCGCCAGCTGATCCCCCCGCTTCGTGCCGGCCAGCGCATGCACCTCGTCGATGACGACGGCCTCCAGCGTGGCGAACAGGGCAGGGGCATGCTCCTGGCTCAGCAGCAGCGCCAGGCTCTCGGGCGTCGTCAGCAGGATGTGCGGCGGCGCCTCCTTCTGCCGCTTGCGCCGGTTCGCCGGCGTGTCCCCCGTCCGAGTCTCGATCCCGATCTCCAGCCCCATCTCCGCCACCGGCTCCATCAGGTTCCGCGCGATGTCGGTCGCCAGCGCCTTCAGCGGGCTGACATACAAGGTGTGCAGCCCCTCCCGCGGCCGCCCCGCCAGATCGATCAGGCTCGCCAGGAACCCGGCCAGAGTCTTCCCCCCGCCCGTCGGCGCAATCAGCAGCGCGCTATCCCCAGCCGCCGCCGCATCGATCATCGCCGCCTGGAACGGCCGCAACGCCCATCCCCGGCGAGCAAACCAGGCGGCAAAAGGTTCCGGCAATGTTCTCACACGCCAGGAATAGCGCGCCGGGCCGATCTGTCAAAGCGCGACGGCCGGAAGGATCAGACCTCCACCGCCATGTCGATCCCCTCATTCAGCACGGCGTAAAGCCGCACCATCTCGACATCGAACGCCGCCCACAACGCCGCCGCCTCGTCTGCTGGCAGGATACCCTTGTTGTAGCGCACGAAATTCTCCAGTCGCACCAGCTCCATGCTGTTGTCCCACGGGATCATCGCTGCCGTCTGCACCCGCTCCAGCACCGCCTGCAACTTGCCGCGCATCATCGCGCGCAACTCCTCGCTCACCTCGGGCGCCAGGGGCCCCGCCTCCGCCGCGAACAGATCAGGCTGCTTCGTGTTCATGGGCCGAACGCTAGCACCTGCCGCCCGAGTCGCTCCAGCCGGTTTGGCCTGGTAGACGGCTGCCACCCGAACCCCGCCTCAGCCCGCCGCCGCGCCCCTTGGCGGAACGCTCGCGACCGCGCACCCTGGTCCGATGACCTGGCGCACGGAATCCCTCCCCGACATCGTGCGCGCCATGGCAAGCCGACCCCGCCACGAGGCCCTCCGCGGCTACATGACCGCCCTGCTCCACCACGGCTTCGGCGCCAGCTACAGCGAGATTGCCCACGAGGCCTACCTGCTCGACGGCACCGGCCGCATTGACACGCTCTGGGGGGTCACTGTCATCGAGCTGAAATCGGACCTCCGCCGCGAACTCGACGATGTGCGGGCGCGCCTGCCCGACTACCTCCGCGACGCCGCCAGCCGATCCCCCGGCGCCCGCGGCGTCACCGGGCTCGCGACCGATGGCGCCACCTTCATCGCCTACACGATAGCGTCTGGCCCTGGCGCCGGCGATGGCGGCGGCGAACCGGGCCTGACCGAGATCGCCCGCCATCAGACCGACCCGGACCATCCGGAACGGCTGATGGCCTGGCTCGAACCGCTGTTGTCCGTCACCCCGGACCTCGCCCCCGACGCCCGTGCCGTGGCCCAGGCCTTCGGCCGCGCCAGCCTGACATTCGGCCGCGCCCGCATAGCCCTTGACGTGCTGTGGGCCGACCTGCGGGACGACCCGGAGGTCCGCCTCAAGCGCGACCTCTGGGATGGCCTGCTCCGCGAGGCCTACGGCGAGTCCGTCGGCGAGGACGGCCTGTTCCTCCAGCACACCTACCTCACGCTTGTCGTCAAGGCGATCGCCGCCCGCGTGCTCGGCCTTTCCGTCGATGACCCGGCCGCGCTCCTGTCCGGCGCCGCCCTCGCCGAGGCCGGCATCGCCGGCGCCGTCGAAGCCGACTTCTTCGACTGGCCGCTGCGCCGCCCCGCCGGGGGCGCGCTCATCCGCCTTATCGCCCGGCAGGTCGCCCGCTTCAGCCTGCGAGACGTCCAGACCGACGTGCTGAAGGTTCTCTATGAAAGCCTGGTCGATCCCGATCAGCGGCACGACCTCGGCGAATACTACACCCCGGACTGGCTGGCCGGCCGCGTCGTTGCCGCCGCCGTTACCGAACCCCTCCGGCAGCGCGTGCTGGACCCGGCCTGCGGATCCGGCACGTTCCTGTTCCACGCCCTCCGCCGCCTGATCGCCGCCGGCCGTGCAGAGGGCCTGACCAGCCGCTCCATTCTCGCCTTGGCCGAAGACAAGGTTCGCGGGCTCGACGTCCATCCCGTCGCCGTCACCCTAGCCCGCGTCACCTGGCTGCTGGCCGTGTCAGACCTGCTGGAGGACCGCCGCGCCGGCTTCACCGTCCCGGTCTTCCTTGGTGACGCGATGCAGTGGAACCTCCGCCGCTACCTCAACGACGCCGACGTGCTCGTCGATGTGCCGAACGAGGAGCCGCTGCACGTCCCCGCCGGCTTTGCCGAGAACCAGGCCGCCTTCGAGTCCGGCCTGGACACGCTGAAGCACGGCCTGGAAACCGGCGCCACCCAGCAGGCCGTCCTGCGCACCCTCCGCCGGATCGAGGGCGCGTCGGACAGCGACGCGGCCCGCCTCGCCGAGACCTACGGACGCCTCCAGGCGCTCTATCTGGCCGGCCGTGACGGCATCTGGACCTTCGTCCTGCGCAACCTGGTCCGCCCTGTCTGGCTCTCCCGCGACGAGCAGCGCGCCGACGTGCTGATCGGCAACCCGCCCTGGATCGTCTACCGGCACCTCAGCCCCGGCATGAAGGAACGCCTGCGCGAGGGGCTGGGCGCCTACGACCTCTGGGTCGGCGGCAGCCTGGCGACGCAACAGGACATGTGGGCGCTGTTCTGGGCCCGCGGCGCGGAGCGCTACCTGACGCTCAGGGCCGGCTGGCCTTCGTCCTCCCCTACGCCGCGCTCAACGCCCCGGCCTTCGCCGCCATCCGCTCCGGCATGATGGGCGATGTCCGCGTGCGCATCGAGGCCGGATGGGCGCTGGAGCAGGTGCGGCCGATTTTTGGCGCGCAGTCCGGCTCCGGCACCACGAGCACCTGCGTGCTGTTCGGCCGCCGCACTGGCGCCGCGGCCCCGCCGCCCGCCGTGGTCGAGCGCTGGCAGGGCGCGCTGCCGCGCCGAGACGCCAACGAGGCGGAGGCTGCGCATGCCTTGACCAAGACCCAGGCGCCCTGGCCCCGGCCTCGCACACTGATCGGCGTTTCGCCATACCGAGACCGGTTTCGGCAGGGCGCCACCATCGTCCCGAGGCGCTTCTTCCTAACCGAGCCGGAGGCGGTCAGCCGCCTGGCGGCCCGCCGTGACGCGCCTGTCGTGCGCGGCCGGGTCGGCGCGTTGGACAAGGCGCCCTGGACCGGCGTGACCCCACCGCGCGGCCCGGTCGAAACCCAGTTCCTCCGTCAGATGGCGCTCGGCGAGAGCGTCGCGCCGTTTCGAATGCTGGCGACGTTCACGACCGTGATCCCGGCCGATGGTTGCACCTTGATCGATTCCCGCGCAGCTGAAGAAGCGGGGCATCGCTATCTCGCTGCCTGGCTACGAGATGTAGAGAGCAAATGGGCAGAATACAGCAACAAAAATTCAGATGGTCTTCCGAGGATGACTGTGAACGAGCAGATCAACAATATGCGAAAGTTGACCTCGCAGTTGGGACCTCAGGGCATCAGAGTGATTTATCCTGCTTCTGGCACTCGGATGTGCGCAGCAAGGGTCCCGAGTGACGACTTGATCGTGGAACATGCCGCCTATTGGTGCACCGTAAAATCTATTGCAGAAAGTGGATACCTTTTATCAATTCTGAATAGCGATCTAGTCATTGCGAAAATCGTGGATCTCCAACCACGCGGTGAGGTAGGCCCCCGCCATTTCGACAACCTCGTCTGGACCCTCGCCATCCCCGAATACGACCCCGCCGAACCACTCCATCAACACCTCGCCGCCGCCGCCGCGCGCGCCGAAACCGTCGCCGCCGCCGTCGATCTCTCCGCCGCCGCCCACTTCACCGCCAAGCGCCGCGCCATCCGCGCAGCCCTCGCCGAAGCCGGCGTCGCCCAGCAGATCGAGGCACTCGTGGACGCCTTACTGCCCCCATGACCCCCCCCTGGCGCCCCGAAAGCCTCGCCGACCGCCTCCCCTTCCTCCGCCGCCGCACCCTGCTGACCGCCGCCACCCGCGCCTTCTTCGCCGCCCGCGGCTACACCGAGGTCGAAACCCCCTACGCCGTCGCCACCCCCGGCGAGGAGGTCCACCTCCACCCCCTCCGCACCCGCGCCGAAGACGCCCACGGCAATGCGCAAACCCTGTTCCTCCACACCAGCCCCGAATTCGCGATGAAGAAGCTCCTCGTCGCCGGCGCCGGCCCCATCTTCCAGCTCGCCCGCGTCTGGCGCGACCAGGAAGGCAGCCCCCGCCACCAGATCGAGTTCACCATGCTCGAATGGTATCGCCCCGGCCTCGCCTTCGCCGGCCTCATGGACGAGACGGAGGCCCTGCTGCGCGCCGTCCTGCCCCCCGCCGTCCGCAGCGGCGGCGTCGAAACCGCCATCGCCGGCTTCGAGCGCCTCACCGTCGCCGAAGCCTTCCTCCGTCACGCCCGCGTCGACGTCCTCGCCACCGCCGGCGACGCAGCCGCCCTGGCCGCGGCGGCCGGCGCCACGCTCCGCAACGCCGAAACCTGGGAGGACCTGTTCTTCCGCCTCCTCCTCGACCGGGTCGAGCCGCACCTGGGCCAGGCCCGCCCCACCTTCCTCACCCACTGGCCCGCAGCCCAGGCCGCCCTGGCCCGGCGCGACCCCAACGACCCCCGCGTCGCCCTCCGGTTCGAGCTGTTCGTCTGCGGCATGGAACTCGCCAACGCCTTCGAGGAACTGACCGACCCCCACGAACAGGCCGCCCGCTTCGCCGAAGACCGTGCCCGCCGCCAAGCCCTCGGCGGACCCGACTGGCCCATGGACGAAGACCTTCTCGCCGCCCTCCGCCACGGCATGCCGCCCGCCTCGGGCATCGCCATGGGCTTCGACCGCCTGGCGATGATCGCCTCCGGCGCCGACCGCATAGACCAGGTCCAGTGGCTGCCATCGAGGTGACGCTGGCTTGAACCCACGCATCCAAAGTCTCATCTGACGGTGATGCGACACCGGATCATCGCCTGCCTGCTCCTGCTCGGCGCCTGCACCGCCGGTGCAGACCGGCGCGCCTTCCTCGACACCCTGGTGGGCCAGCCGGAAACAGCGGTCATCCGCCAGCTCGGCGTGCCCAGCCGCACCTTCCAGACCCCCGGTCACCGCTTCCTGGCCTATGACGAGCAGCGCTCCTCTGCCCTGTACGGCGGCGGCGGCCCTTTCTTCGTGGCCGGCGCCTTCTACAACGGCCGCTTCGGTTACGCCGACTCCTTCCCGGCCGAGATCGTCCAGCGCCGATGCGAGACGACGTTCGAGGTCGTGAACGACCGCGTCGTCACCTACGCCCTGCGCGGAAACGCCTGCGGCTAGCTCCAGCCGGCAAAAAGATCCCGTAGGGCGGAATACGGCTTCGTATTCCACCACCCCAAACCGCAAATGTGAACCAAGGAACCCCCCAACCTTGATGCCGGCCCCAGCCCTCAAGACTGTGGGCGCCTGGCGCCACAGCGACGAGATCCTCGGGACAACCAGGCCCGGGGATGACGTGTTCGACCACGACCCGTCATCCCGAGCTTCCGGCAGGAGGAACGGTCGTTGGCAGCAGCGCATCCTCGCACCGGGCCGCCATAGCCACCCGCACCCCCCTTCATGCTAGGCTCCGCCGCCATGCAGCCCGAACCCACCATCCCCCAAGACATCCGCCACCGCACCGACGCCTATTTCACCCGCACCCGCGAGATCGTGGAGAAGTTCGGCGACGCCACCGTCACCTACGCCGTATTCCTTCGCAGGCCCGTCATCGCCGCCCCCCGGCCCATGCTCGACTGGCTGGACGGCGTCGCCCTCGCCCGGAACACCCCCTTCGCCTACGCCATCCGCCACCCCGAGGGCGCGTGGGTCGGCGCCGGCGAGCCCATCCTGACCGTCACCGGCAGCTTCATCGCCCTGGCCGAGACCGAGACGCTGTTCCTGCAGAAGCTCGGCGCCGCCTGCGTCGCCGCCCACAACGCCTACCAGATGTGCCTGGCCCTTCCCCGCGTCGCCTTCCTCGCCATGGAGGCCCGCCACTGCGCCGGGGCCGAGATGCAGTCGCTGATGGCCTATGCCGCCCGGGTCGGCAGCGCCGCCGCCCAGCGGGAGGGTGCGAAAGGCTTCATCGGCAGCTCGTCGGACCTGGGCGCGCATGAGTTCGGCGCCCCCGCCGGCCTCGGCACCATGCCGCACGCCCTGATCGGCTACGCCGGCTCCACGCTGCGCGCCGCCGAGATGTTCCACGAGACCTGCCCCGACCGCGACCTTACTGTCCTCACCGACTATTTCGGCCGCGAGGTCACCGACGCGCTGGAGGTCTGCCGCCGCTTTCCGGACCTCGCCGCCGCCGGCCGCCTCGCCGTCCGCCTCGACACCCATGGCGGCCGCTACCTCGAAGGCCTCGACCCCGCCACCTCCTACGCCGTGCTCGAACGCCACGCCCCCGGCGCCATCCGCCGCTACCGCAGCGACGCCGAGCTTCGCCACCTCGTCGGCACCGGCGTCTCGGCGGCCGCCATCTGGCGCATGCGCGACGCCCTCGACCAGGCCGGCTTCCCCAGGACCCGCATCGTCGCCTCCTCGGGCTTCGGCGTCGACAAGTGCCGCGTGATGGCCGACACCCAGGCCCCCATCGACGTCGTCGGCACCGGCAGTTTTATTCCTGACGACTGGCACGAGACCTACGCCACCGCCGACATCGTCGCCTATGACGGCGTACCCCGCGTGAAGGTCGGGCGCGAGTTCCTCCTTCGGCCCGTTGAACACGAAGCCACCCAACCGAGATCAGTCGCATGACGCTGAAGATCGCCCTCGCCCAGCTCGACATGCACGTCGGCCAGGTCGACGCCAACCTCGCCCACATCCGCGCCGCCCGTGCCAGGGCCGCCGCCATGGGCGCCGACCTCGTAGTGACCCCCGAGTTCAGCATCGGCGGCTACCCGCCCGAGGACCTCGTCCGCAAGCCCGCCTTCATCGAGGCCTGCGAGGCCGCCATCGAAACCCTCTCCCATGACACCGTCGACGGCGGCCCGGGCCTCGTCGTCGGCGGCCCATGGCGCGACGGCGGCAAACTCTACAACGCCGCCTACGTGCTGGATGGGGGAAAAATCCTCGCCCGCCGCGCCAAGCACGAACTGCCCAACTACGGCGTCTTCGACGAGAAGCGCGTCTTCGACGCCGGCCCCAGCCCCGGTCCCGTCGCCTTCCGCGGCGTCCGCATCGGCCTGATGGTCTGCGAGGACTTCTGGCTCCCCGCCGTCTCCGAAACCCTGGCCGAAAGCGGCGCGGAGATGCTGCTCAGCATCAACGGCTCCCCCTTCGAGGACGGCAAGGCCGGCCGCCGCATCGCCCTCGGCATCGCCCGCATCGTCGAGACCGGCCTGCCCTTCGTCTTCCTGGGCCAGGTCGGCGGCCAGGACGAGCTCGTCTTCGACGGCGCCAGCTTCGTGCTGAACAAGGACCGCACCCTGGCCGTCCAGATGCCGCACTTCGAGGAGGCCGTCACCCTCACCGAATGGACCCGCCAGGCTGACGCAAAGGGCGCCGACAACCTGGTCTGCGCCCCCCACCCCCTGCCCCCCGAGCCCGACCGCCTCGCCCTCATCTACCGCTGCATGATGCTGGGCCTGGCCGACTACGTGAACAAGAACCGCTTCCCCGGGGTCCTGCTAGGCCTGTCCGGCGGCATCGACAGCGCCATCTCCGCCGCCGTCGCCGCCGACGCCCTCGGCCCGGCCCGCGTCCGCGCCGTCATGCTCCCCAGCCCATACACCAGCCAGCACAGCCTGGACGACGCCGCCGAATGCGCCCGCCTGCTCGGCATCCACTACGACACCATCCCCATCACCCCCGCCATCCAGGCCTTCGAAGCGACGCTCGCCCCCGTCTTCGAAGGCCGCCAGGCCGACATCACCGAGGAGAACATCCAGTCCCGCACCCGCGCCGTGCTGCTGATGGCCATGTCCAACAAGTTCGGCGACATGGTCCTCACCACCGGCAACAAATCGGAAATGTCCGTCGGCTACGCCACCCTCTACGGCGACATGTGCGGCGGCTACTCCGTGCTGAAGGACGTCTACAAAACCACGGTGTTCGACCTCTGCCGCTGGCGCAACGCCAACATCCCCGCCAACACCCTCGGCCCGCACGGCCCCGTCATGCCCGACCGCGTCATCACGAAGCCCCCCAGCGCGGAGCTGAAGCCCGACCAGACCGACCAGGACACCCTGCCGCCCTACGAGGACCTCGATGCCATCCTGGAAGGCCTGGTCGAGAACGAGCAATCCGTCGACGCCCTGGTCGAACAGGGCTTCGACCGCGCCACCGTCCTGCGCGTCTGGCGCATGCTGGACCGCGCCGAATACAAGCGCCGCCAGTCCCCCCCCGGCGTGAAGATCACCCCCCGCGCCTTCGGCCGCGACCGCCGCTACCCCATCACCAACGGTTTCACGGGACTGGTCGCCTAGCATGAAGGTCCACATCATCGACCTCTCCGGCGACTCCGCCGACAACATCGTCGAAGAGGTCGGCCCCTTCGACACCATCGTCGATGCCAACCTGTTCGCCCGCCGCTACGTCCGCGACAGCGTCGAGCGCTGCCGCGCCCCCGGCATGGACGCCAAGGCCGTGCTGGACGCCTGGTTCGCCTTCGGCGAAGACGCGACGGTGCCAGAGGCCGGCGACCAGGCCTGGAAAAGCGCTGCCGAACTGCACGACTTCGCCGCCCGCCGCGCCAAACCCCTGGACCGCAACTGGCGGGCGCTCGACCCCAGGCTCCGCAACGAGCCTGAAGACGACGCATGAAGCTCCGCTTCGCCCCCATCCCCAACGGCCTGCTCCACGTCGGCAATGCCCGCATCGCGCTGGCCAACTGGCTGATGGCCCGCCGGCACGGCGGCGGCTTCCTGCTCCGCCTCGATGACGCGGACCCCGAACGCAACCGCGCCGAGGCAGCCGACGCCATCCAGCAGGACCTCGCCTGGCTCGGCCTCGACTGGGACGGCTACGCCCGCCAGTCCGACCGCCAGGACCGCTACGCCAAAGCCGCGGAGAAGCTGAAGGCGTCCGGCCGCCTGTACCCCTGCTTCGAATCCGACGAGGAACTGAACTCCAAGCGCGACCAGCGCCATCGCCGCGGCCTCGCCCCCATCTACGACCGCGCCATGCTGAAGCTGACCCCGGAACAGCGGGCCACCGCGGAGGCGGGCGGCAAGACGCCCTACTGGCGCTATCTGCTGGCCCCGCATCCCGCCGCCTGGCAGGACCTGGTGCTGGGCCGCCGCGAGGTGAAGCTGACCGCCGTCAGCGACCCCGTGCTGATCCGCGCCGACGGCACGCCCGCAAACACCTTCACCTCCGCGGTCGACGACATCGCCGACGGCATCACCCACATCATCCGCGGGGAAGACCAGGTCACCAACACCGGCATCCAGATCGACCTCATGGCGGCCCTGGGCGGCCGTCCGGAAAAACTCCGCTTCGGCCATCTGCCCATGCTGGCCGAAGACGACGGCGCCAGGCCCGGCAAACGCGCCGCCGCCCCGTCGCTCCGCAGCCTCCGCAACGACGGCATCGAGGCCACCGCCCTCAGCGGCTACCTTGCCCGCCTCGGCAGCGCCGAAGACCCCAGCCCCGAACCCCCGGCGCTGCTGGCCTCGCGCTACGACCCGGGCCGGCTGGCAAAGGCGCCGCCCCGGTTCGACGGCGCCCAGCTTCTGGCGGTCAACCGCAAGGCGCTCCAGGCGATGCCCTTCGAGGCCGTCCAGGACCGCCTGCCCCCCGCCGCCACGCCGGCGTTCTGGAATGCCATCCGCGGTCACCTGGACCTGCTGCGCGAGGCCCGCGGCTGGTGGGACGTCGTCGCCGGCAGTATCGTGCCGCCTCTGGTCGAGAACGAGGCCGACTACCTCCACCAGGCCCTGGACCTGCTGCCGTCCGAACCGTGGGACGAAAAGACCTGGCCCGTCTGGACCGGCGCCCTCCGCACCGCAACCGCCCGCAAGGGCAAGCCGCTCTTTCTCCCGCTGCGCCTTGCCCTCACCGGCGAAGACCACGGCCCCGAGCTTGCCGAACTGCTGCCGCTCATGGGCCGATCCCGGGTCGCCGATCGCCTACGCCTGGCCGCCACATAGTCAAAGTGCACCGAAGCCCCGACCCGCGCCAATCCGTAGGGTGGAATACCCTTCGCATTCCACCAGCCTGTGCACAGGTCAGAACTTTTGATCCGTGGCATAATACCAACGCAACGAACACCTGACTCTCGCCAAGTCGTAGGGCGGATAAGCGCAGCGCCATCCGCCACTCCAAGCGGCCCTATCCGAAGAGGCGGAAGA
>JAYUCA010000302.1:0-5838 GCA_043740535.1 Rhodospirillales bacterium
GGTCGCTGGCAACATCACGCCCGCTTCGCTGCTGGGCGGCATCGCCGGCGCGACCATCACCGGCCCGGTGGCATTGACCGGCGTGCTGGACAACACGGCGGCGGGGTCGGTCCTGGAGGTGAAGGCCGGGACGGCCCTTTCGACGCTCGAGCTGAACGGCGCGACGATCCTGGGCGGCACGGTCAAGCTGACCAGCGGTTCGCTGAAGTTGAACACAATCCTCCAAGGCGGGGGGATCTCTTTAACGTCCGGCGCCATCGAGATATTCGACGGCGTGCGCATCCTGGGTGCGTTGGCTGTCGCAGGCGGGCTCAGCTTCACCAGCAACAGCTCCTATGTCCTGGGTTTGCGGAACGGGACGTCTTTTGCGGGCGTGAACGGGACTGGACGCGGATCGCTTGCGCTTGACGGCAGCGAGGTGCGCGCGCTCGACGCTGAGACGATCGATCACGTCAACATAACGACGACATCGGCAACGGTCTTTGGCGGTGCCTACTCTTCTCTTCTGACAGCGGCGTCCGGCACCACGCTGGCACTGGGCGCGGATGCCTCGCTGACCGCGGGCTCGCTGTTGACGATCGGCGGGGCCGGCACGTTCAGCTACGCTGGCGCGATCACCATCGCGAGCAACACGACGACCGTCTCGGCAGCGACGACGCTCGCCAAGGCGGCCGGCGGCAGCCTCACGGTTGCACAGTTCGCCACCCTGTCGGTCGCGTGGCTTGGAACAACCGCGCCGCTGGCCGGCGTCGCGGGGGCGGTGGTCAACGGGTCCCTGGCGCTGGCGGGCACGCTCAGCACGGCGTCCTACACCGCGGCGCTGGCCAGCGTGACGGGCACAGGGGCCACGATCATCAGCGGTGTGCTCGACAACACCGGGGCAACGCTGTCGCTGTCGGGCGCCAGCGTGGCCGGCCGGCTGAACGTGACAGGCACGCTGAAGGGCGGCACGGTCACGTCCGGCGCAGGCGGGCTGGTGTTGACTTCTAATGCGCCCACCCTCGATGGCGTGACGCTGCGCGGGCCTGTGACCCTCGCCCAAGCGGCCTCATCGTCGCCTGCTGCGCAGATCCGCAACGGACTGACCCTCGTCGGCGCGGCCGGCGCCGGTCCAGGCTCGCTGGCGTTGAGCAATCAGAGCCTGCAGACGCTCGACACCGAGACGCTCGACAATGCCAGCGTCGCGCTGGGCGGCAGCAGCGGGCTGTCGGCCGCAACCGGCTTCCGGCTGACGCTGGGGGCCGGGCTGTCGCTGGACGAGGCCGGCAACGGCAGCCTGACGAACGTCACCAACCAGGGTGCCATCACCGTCGAGGGCAACAGCGTCCTGACGGTGGACGGCACCTTCGTCAACACGGGCACGCTGAACCTGAAGTTCGGGTCGAAGCTGCTGCAGTCCGGCACCATCAGCACGGCCACGCTGGCGGCGCTGATCGCCAACACCACCGGGCCCGGGGTCGTCGGGCTGTCATCGGGCGCCACCCTGGACAATACCGGCGCCACGCTCACGCTGGCGCCCGGCAGCCGGCTGAACGCGCTGCTTGCGCCGAACGTGACGATCAAAGGCGGCACGGTGGTCAACGCCGGCGGCACCCTGGCGGCCAGCGGGACGGTGACGCTCAGCGGCGTGACGTGGCAGGGCGCCTTCGCTCCTTCCACCTCCTCCTCAAACTACGCAAACTACGTGTTCACGAACGGCACGACCGTGCAGGGGCTGAACGGCGCGCGTGCCCTGATCGACTTGTCGGCGAGCGTTTCCAGCCTGCAGGTTTCGGCCGCCATCGACAACACCGACATCAAGCTGAACAGCGCACTCTCGACCGCCTCAACCTCGGCTGGACCGGTCGTGCTCGGCGCGGCCACGACCTTGACCGGCAGCAAATCCAGCATCCTCTCGTTCTCGTCGGGGCTGACCAATGCCGGGGCGATCACCGAGAGCGGTTACGCGTCCTACTACGCCCTGACCAACACCGGCAGCATCACGGTCAACGGCGGCGTCGCCAATGCGACGACGCTGTCCAACACCGGCGTGATCACGCTGGCCGGCGGCGCGCTGACGATCGGGGCGCCGACGGTGCTGGGCGGCACCATCGTTTTCACAGACCCGACCGGCAAGCTGACCTTCCAGGGCAGCGGCGCCGTCGGCGGCACGCTGCAGGGCTTCCAGAACGGCGACAGCATCGACATCCAGGGCCTGGCCTACAACAACGAGCTGTCCGTCAGCCTGACCGGCAACACGCTGCAGGTCGATCAGGGCAACATCCTGGTCGGCAGCTTCGCATTGACTGGCGGCGGCACCGCCTATTCCACCGACCAGTTCAGCCTGGCGGCGGACACCTCCGGCGGCACGCTGCTGAAGACGATCCACCGCATCAATGCCCCGGCCTTCACCGGCCCGGCCACGGATTTCGACACCGCCTACTACCTCGCCCGCTACCCCGACATCGCCGCCGCCGGCATCGATCCGCTGCAGCACTACCTGAACAGCGGCTGGAAAGAGGGCCGCGACCCCAACGCCTATTTCAGCACGACCTGGTACCTGAACCAGAACCCGGACATCCGGGCCGCCGGGCTCAACCCGCTTGCGCACTTCGCCGCCAGCGGCTGGAAAGAGGGACGCGACCCCGGCCCCAACTTCAGCATCAAGTCCTATCTGGCCGCAAACCCGGACGTGGCGGCCGCCGGCATCGACCCCCTGCAGCATTTCCTGGTCAACGGCCGCGCCGAAGGACGCACCGCCTATGCCGCCACGGCGCACACCGTGGGCGCCCAGGATCCGCTGGTCGATCGCACCTGGTATCTGGCGCAGCACCCCGACGTCGCCGCGACCGGCGAGGACGCCAGCGCCAACTACCACCGCGTCGGCTGGACGCTCGGCTACAACCCGGACCCGCTCTTCGACACGAACTACTACCTGAAGGCCAACCCGGACATCGCCGCCGCAGGGATCGATCCGCTCGCGCATTTCGAGGCGTCCGGCTACAAAGAGGGCCGCGAACCCTCGCTCGCGTTCAGCGACGCGCGATACCTGGCGCAGTATCCGGACGTGGCGGCGGCCGGGATGGACCCGCTGCTGCATTTCCAGACGTTCGGCCGCTATGAGGGGCGCATGACCTTCATCAACGGCCCGCAGGAATCCGGCACGCCCGATCCGCTGGTGGACCGCGCCTTCTACTATGCGCAGTTCGCAACCATCGTGCCGGGCAGCGCCGATGCGACGGCCAGCTACGACCAGTTCGGCTGGCAGCGCGGCTACAGCCCGGACGCCTATTTCGACACGAACTACTACCTGAGCCACAACGCGGACATCCGGGCCGCCGGCATCGACCCGCTGCGGCACTACGAGAGCTCTGGCTGGAAGGAAGGGCGGGACCCGTCGGCGGCGTTCTCGACCAACAAGTACCTCGCGGCCTACTCCGACGTCCGCAACAGCGGCGTAGATCCGCTGACCAGCTTCGTCACCGTGGGCCAGGCGCAGGGGCGCACCGCCTTCGCGGTCTGACGGCCGGGATCACACCGCCCGGCGGCCCTTCAAGGCCGCCGCCAGCGTCCCGTCGTCCAGCACGTCCAGCGCCCCCCCGATCGGCACGCCATGCCCCACCCGGGTGATCCGCAGGCCGGCCGCCGCCTTGCGCATCCGCTCGTTCAGCCAATGCGCGGTGCTGGCGCCGTCCACCGTGGCGCCCAGCGCCAGGATGACCTCCTGCACGCCGCCGCCCTCGATCCGCGCCAGTAGGGGCGTCACGTTCAGGTCGTCCGGCCCGGTGCCCCCCAGGGCCGACAACGTCCCCCCAAGCACGTGATACACCCCCCGGTGAACCGCCGCACGCTCCAGCGCCCACAGGTCGCCCACCCCCTCGACGACGCAGATCAGCCCCTGGTCCCGGCCCGGGTCGGCGCAGATCCCGCAGGGGTCCCGGCTATCCAGGTTGCCGCAGCGCCCGCAGGGCCGCACCGCCTTCGCCGCGTCCTCCAGCGCCGCCGCCAGCGGCAGCATCCGGGTCTGCGGCTGCTGCAGCATGCGCAGCGCAGCCCGCCGCGCGCTGCGTGGCCCCAGCCCCGGCAGCCGCGCCAGCAGCCCGATCAGCCGATCGACTTCCGGCCCACCCATCCGCGGTCACCCCATCCCGGCGTAGGGTGGAATGCCCTTCATTCCACCATGCCGGCCGCAATGCCGGACGAGGTTATGGATGCGCCTCCGCGCAGCATCAGAACGGAAACTTCATCCCCCCCGGCAGCTGCATCCCGCCCGTCGCCTTCTCCATCTCCTCCGCCATCACCGCCTCCACCTGGCGCTTGGCCTCGGCGTGCGCGGCGACGATCAGGTCCTCCAGCATCTCCGCCTCCGCGGGGTCCAGCAGCTTCGGGTCCACCTTGATCCGCCGCAGCTCGAACTTGCCCGACAGCGTCAGCGTGACCATCCCGGCGCCGGACGTGCCCTCCACCTCCATCGCCTCCAGCTTGGCCTGCATCTCGGCCATCTTCGACTGCATCTGGGTGGCCTGTTTCATCAGCCCGGCGAGATTCTTCAAGACATCAATCCTCCATGTCGTCCACGTGCTCCGCATCGGGCGGTGCAAACTCCGGCGCATCGCCGTCGCCCGCCAGCGCAATCTCCGGCGTCAGCCCATAGGCGTCGGTCCGGCTGTCGCTGACGCGGCCGATCTGCGCCCCCGGGAAGGCGTCCATGATCGCCCGCACCAGCGGGTGCTCCGCGGCGGCCGAGCGCCGCGCCTGGTCGGCCGCATGCCCCTGCGCCGCCAAGGTCGGTTCGCCCGCCTCGCGCGACAACGCGATCGTCCAGCGCTCCCCGGTCGCCTCCAGCAGCATGCGGGCGAGGGCAGGGGCCAGGTCCCGCGGCGCCTCCGCCTCGGGCCGCAACTCGATCAGCCCGCCGCCGTCCCGATGCGGCGCGAACCGGACCAGGTGAACATGGTGCAGCAGGTTGGCATGCAGCAGCGCCTCCCGCTGCCCGGCGGCAAGCTGCGCCACATCGCGGAAGCTGCTCAGACGCGGCCCAGCCGCGACCTGCGGAGCCGCCGCCAGCACCGGTGCGCCGTTCGCCACCGCCCGTGTGCCGCCGCCATCCGGCGCCGGCACGGCCCGCGGGGCCGGGGCGCCGCCGCCCTCGGTCAGTCGCCGCACGATCTCCGCCGGCGACGGCAGGTCGGCCACGTAGCAGCACCGGATCAACACCATCTCCGCCGCGGCCCGGCGGTCCGCCGCGTGCTCCACTTCCGAAACACCCTTCAGCAGCATCTGCCACAGCCGCCCCAGCACCGGCATCGACAGCCGGTCTGCCAGGGCCGCGCCGCTGGTCCGCTCCGCCTCCGGCAGCTCGTTGCCGTCACGCAGCGCCGGCGCCGCCTTCAGCCGCGTGACGGTATGGGTCAGCTCCAGCAGGTCCTGCAGCACCAGCCCCAGGTCCGCCCCCCGCTCATGCGCGCGGTCGGTCAACGCCAGCACTGCGTCAGGCTTGCCCGCCATCACCGCCTCGAACAGCGCGTACACCGACGTGCGGTCCGCCAGACCCAGCATCTCGATGACGTCGGCCGCGCCGATCGCCGCCCCGGCTTCACGAGCGTCGCCGCCCGGGCCTTGCGCGATCGCCTGGTCGAGCAGGCTCAGCCCGTCCCGCGCCGAGCCATCGGCCGCCCGCGCGATCAAATCCAGCGCCTCCGCCGTCACCGGCGCGCCCTCGGCCGCCGACACCCGGCCGAACAGCCCGGCCAGCTCCGCCACGCTGATCCGCCGCAGGTCGAAGCGCTGGCAGCGCGACAGCACCGTCACCGGCACCTTGCGGATCTCCGTCGTGGCGAAGATGAATTTCACATGCGG
>JAYUCA010000303.1:0-1676 GCA_043740535.1 Rhodospirillales bacterium
TGATGAAGGAGCTGGCGCAGGAGCGCCTGGTGCAGTCCATCCGGGCGATCGCGTCGTCCGAGGCGGCGCTGGACTGGACGCTGGATTACACGCAGCAGCGCAAGATGTTCGGCCAGACGCTGGCGGACTTCCAGAACACGCAGTTCAAGCTGGCCGAGATGAAGGCCGACCTGACCATGCAGCGCGTGTTCGTCGACCGCTGCATCGAGCTGCATCTGAAAGGCGCGCTGGACGCAGTGGATGCCGCGATGTGCAAGCTGGTCAGCACAGAGCTGCAGGGCCGCGTGATGGACCAGTGCCTGCAGTTCTTCGGCGGCTGGGGCTACATGTGGGAATACCCGATCGCCCGCGCCTTCGTGGATGCGCGGCTGGGCCGCATCGGCGGCGGCAGCGTGGAGGTGATGAAGCAGATCATCGCCCGCTCCATGATGCCCGCCAACAAGCCCGCCGACAGTGGGCGCAGCGCCGGCTGATGGGCCCGCTGGACGGCATCCGGGTGCTGGACCTGTCGACGGTCATCCTGGGGCCGATGACCGGCCAGTACCTGGGCGACATGGGCGCCGACGTGATCAAGATCGAGGCGCCCGAGGGCGACGTGACGCGCTCGATCGGCCCGCGCCGGTCGGACGGCATGGGCGCGCTGTTCCTGGCCAACAACCGCAACAAGCGCAGCGTCGTGCTCGACCTCAAGACCGCGGCGGGCCAGGCGGCGCTGCACCGGCTTGCCGCCGGCGCCGACGTGCTGCTGCACTCGATCCGGTCGGACGCCGCGGCACGGATCGGGCTGGCGTATCCCGCGCTGGCGGCCGCGAACCCGCGCCTGGTGTATTGCCACGTCCGCGGCTTCCAGGACGACGGCCCGTACGGCGGCCGCGCGGCCTATGACGACATCATCCAGGCGCTGTCGGGCCTGGCGATGCTGCAGAAGATCGCCGCCGGCGGGCCCCGCTACGTGCCGTCCATCATCGCCGACAAGGTGACGGCGGTGCACGCCGCCTATGCCATCGCGCTCGCGCTGTTCCACCGCGAACGCACGGGCCAGGGCCAGGAGGTGGGCGTGCCCATGATGGAGACGATGGTTGCGTTCAACATGGCCGAGCACCTGGGCGGCGCAGTGTTCGAGCCGGCGGTGGGCAGCATGGGCTACGAGCCGATCCGCCAGGGCATGCGCCGCCCCTTCCCCACGCGGGACGGCCATCTGTGCCTGCTGCCCTACACCGACCGGCACTGGGCCCGGTTCTTCGAACTGGCGGCGCGGCCCGACCTCGCGGCCGACCCCGGCTTCGCGACGATGCGCGGCCGCCAGGCCGCACTGGGCCCATTGTGGGAGGAGGTGGGCCGGATCGTCCTGCTCCGCAGCAGCGCCGAGTGGGCCGGGCTGCTGGACGGGTCGGACATCCCGCACGCGGTGCTGAACGATCTGGAGGACCTGCTGGACGACCCGCATCTGGCCGCCATCGGCTTCTGGCAGATGCTGGAACACCCGACGGAGGGACTGCTGCGGCTGCCCGCGAACCCGATCCGGATGGCGAACTCGCCCCCCGGCATCCGCCGCCTGCCGCCACGCCTGGGGGAGCACACCGACGAGGTGTTGCGCGAATACGGCCTATCCAACCCGCCGCAGGAAAATAAATCGTAGGGCGGAAAAGCGAAGCGTCATCCGCCTCTTCACGTCC
>JAYUCA010000304.1:0-9319 GCA_043740535.1 Rhodospirillales bacterium
CAGTCCAGGGCGGCCAGACCTGATCTATCGGTCCTGGATCGCTTCGCAAGGGCTCGCGATGACGAGTCATTCCTTAATGCCCCTGGTATTAGGTCAACCTCAAACGATGACGCTCTAGCCCTCGATCCTGGACGTCTTCTTCGTGTCCCGCATCGTCGCATAGACCGTCAACGACGCGGCGATCAGCACGGAGATGTACACGAAGAACCAGGTCTCGTGCCCGGCCTCCTTAAACTTCAGGCCGATCAGCGGCGCGGTGCCGCCGAACACGCTGGCCGCCACCGCGTAGGGCAGCCCCACGCCCAGCGCACGCACCCCGGCCGGGAACAGCTCGGCCTTCACCACCGCGTTGATGCTGGTGTAGCCGGACACGATCAGCAGCGCGAACAGCAGCAGCAGCAGGATGGTGGTGAAGTCCTGCGTGGCGGCCAGCGACGTCATGATCCAGTAGGTGAACAGCGTGCCCATGATGCCGAACCACAGCAGCACCGGCTTCCGCCCCACCCGATCGCTGATCGCGCCCAGCACCGGCTGCATCGCCGCGAACGCGAACAGCGTGATGAACGACATCAGCCCCACCTGGTCCCGCGGCAGCTTCACGGTGTTGGCCAGGAAGGTCGGCATGTAGGTGCTGAACGTGTAGAACGCGGCCGTTCCGCCCATCGTCAGGCCGAACACCAGGAACAGCTCCCTCGGATGGCGGAAAACGCCGCGCAGCGGGCTCTCGGTCCGCGTCTTCACCGCGGCCAGGAACTCCCCGCTTTCCTGCAGGTTGCGCCGCAGGTAGAACCCGTAGACCGAGCACAGCGCACCGAGCGCGAAGGGCACGCGCCAGCCCCAGGCCTCGATCTCGGGACCGGTCAGCGCCTTCTGCATCAGCAGCAGCACCAGCGCCGCCAGCACCTGGCCGCCGATCAGCGTCACGTATTGGAACGAGCTGTAGAACCCGCGATGCTTGCTGCCGGCGATCTCGCTCAGATACGTGGCGCTGGTCGCGTATTCGCCGCCCAGGCTCAGCCCTTGCAGCAGCCGCGCCATCAGCAGCAGCACGGGCGCCCAGATGCCGATGGTCGCATAGGTGGGAATGACGGCGATGATCAACGACCCCAGGCACATCAGCATCACCGACGCAGTCAGCGCCGCGCGCCGCCCCCGCCTGTCCGCGTATGATCCCAGCAACAGCCCGCCCACCGGACGGATCAGGAAGCCGACGGCATAGATGCCGAACACCGTGATGTACTGCACGGTGGTGTTCTTGCTGTCGCTGAACGAGTTGGCGAAGTAGATCGCGAACGAGTTGTAGACATAGAAGTCATACCACTCGATCAGGTTGCCGATCGAGCCACCGAAGATGTTCTTGATCCGTCGACCGACATCGGCCGGAGGTTCGTCGCTCAGCGGATTGAAGCTGGTATGGCTCAAAGGACGTCCCCGGTGCACGTTTTCCCGTCAGAACCTCACTCATTAGGCCGCGGGGCAAGCACGCGCAATCATCCCTTCAGACGCGGCGCGGCGTGAGATTCAGCGTGTCAATGCTGCCGAGATCCCGGGGTCGAGCGGCAGTCTCACGCCTCCGGCCGTGACCCCGCCCATGCAACCCCCGCCATCACCAGCGACGCGAACACGGCGAACCAAAGCCCGTCCAACCCGAAAACCCCATACACCAGCGCGCCCAGGGCCGCCCCGGCCACCATTCCCGACCACAGCAGCACGTCCGGGACCACCGCCGACCAGGGCCCGTGCGCCGTCAGCGCCTCCAGCAGCCGCTGGCCGAGGCGCACCAGCGTGCCCGTCATGTACGTCAGCCCCAGCCCTGACTGGCCTTCCCGTGCGAAGACCGTGTTCTCCACCCCCATCGCCAGCGCCGTCGCCAGCACCGCCGGCGTCGCCAGCGACTGGCCGTGCAGCAGCGCCGCCACCGCCAGCACCGCCGCCACCACGGCCAGCACCAGCGGCGCGCGCTGCGTCCGCCAGGTGTGCCCGACCCACGTGCCCAGCATCACCCCCGCCACGAAGGCCGCCACCAGGCCCCCCGCCAGCGCCACGCGGCCGCCAGCCGGGCTCGCGACGCCGATCCCCAGCACCGTCGAGTTCCCGCTCATGAACGCGACGAACAGCCCGCCCAGCGACAGATACCCCTGCGCGTCCACGAACCCCGCCAGCGCCGACAGTGCGATCGCCAGACCCTGGGTGATGCGCCCATTCATCGCGCGCGCCTCAGCCCGCCGCCAGGCGCGTGACCACCCGCCGGAACGCTTCGGCGGCGATCGACTGCAACCGGTGCGCCCCGTCCCGCACGACGCACTCGCCGCCAGCCAGCACGTGCCGCACCGGGTTGCCCCGCCCGGCGAACAGCGCCTCGTCCAGCCGCGCGTCGCCCGGCAGGCCGCCCGACAGCACGACGACGTCGGCGCGCATGCCCACCGCGATCCGACCAGACTCGATGCCGCACGCCCCGGCCCCGCCCTCGCACGCCGCCTCGATCAGGGTCCGCCCCGTGCTCCGCCCCGGCCCCCCGGCCAGCACCGTCCGCCGCCGGGTCACCAGCCGCTGCCCCCATTCCAGCAGCCGCAGCTCCTCGAACGGCGACGCCGAGACCTGCGCGTCCGACCCCACGCCGAAACGCCCGCCCGCCCCCTGGAACGCCTCGGCCGGAAAGATCCCGTCGCCCAGGTCCGCCTCGGTGGTCGGACACAGCCCCACGACGGCAACCCGGTGCGCCATGCCCCGGATTTCGTCCGCATCCACGTGCGTGGCATGGACCAGGCACCAGCGCCGGTCCACCGGCGCATGGTCCAGCAGCCAGGCCACGGGCCGCTGCCCGGTGTGCGCCACGCACTCCTCCACCTCGCGCACCTGCTCCGCCACATGGATGTGCACGGGACCGGTGGGCGAGGCCGCCAGCATCGCGGCCAGCGCGTCCGGCGGCGCCGCGCGCAGGCTGTGCGCCGCCACCCCGTGGTTCAGCCCCGGTCCCGCTGCCGGCAACCCGGCGCGCAGTGCCGCGAACCCCGCCGCATCGCACACGAACCGGCGCTGCCCCTCGCCAGGCGCTGCACCGCCGAACCCGCCGGCTGCATACAGCACCGGCAGCAGCGTCAGCCCAATCCCCGCCGAGGCCGCCGCCGCGATCAGCCGCTTCGACATCTCCGCCGGGTCCGCATAGGGCGTGCCGTCCGCCTGGTGATGCAGGTAATGGAACTCGGCCACGTGGGTGTAGCCGGCGGCGAGCATCTCGATGTAGGCGTGCGTCGCGATCGCCTGCAGGTCCTCCGGCGAGATCGCCTGCACCGCGCGATACATCGCCTCCCGCCAGGTCCAGAAGCTGTCTTCGCCGGCGCCCGACACCTGCGTCAGGCCCGCCATCGCCCGCTGGTGCGCGTGGCTGTGCAGGTTCGCCACCCCGGGGATCGCGACGCCGGCCAGCCGGTCCGTGAAGGGCGGGCACGGCGCGCCGATGCTCATGTCGGCGATAACCCCGTCCTCGACGGCGATCACGACGTCGTCCGCCCAGCCCTCGGGCAGCAGGGCGGTCGAGAAATGGAAGTTGCGCATGGGGTCCGGTCCGCTAGGTTCGTCCCTGCAATGCAGCAACTCTGGACAAACCTCAACGCCGCGACCATGCGGCCCGGCGCGCCGTACGGCCTGATCGAAGACGCCGCCATCCTCGTCGACGGACCCAGCATCGCCTGGGTCGGGCCGCGCAGCGAGGCGCCGCCCTGCGACACGACCCATGACGCGCACGGCGCACTGGCCACCCCGGGGCTGATCGACTGCCACACCCACCTGGTTTACGGCGGCAACCGCGCCCGGGAGTTCGAGATGCGGCTGCAGGGGGCCACCTACGAACAGCTCGCGCGCGCCGGCGGCGGCATCCTGTCCACCGTGCGCGCCACCGCGGCCCTGTCCGAGGCCGAACTGATCGAACAAACGTTGCCGCGCCTTGATGCCCTGCTCGCCGAAGGGGTCACGACGGTCGAGATCAAATCCGGCTACGGCCTGGAAACCGACGCGGAGTGTCGCATGCTGCGCGCCGCCCGGGCGCTCGCGCTCCACCGCGACGTCACCGTGAAGACCAGCTTCCTCGGCGCCCACGCCATTCCACCCGGCACGACGCAGGACGCCTACATGGAGCATGTCATTCACGACATGCTGCCGGCCGCCGCCCCGTTCTCGGACGCGGTCGACGCGTTCTGCGACACCATCGGCTTCACCCCGGCCCAGACCCGTCGACTGTTCCAGGCCGCGGCCGCGCGCGGATTGCCGGTCAAGCTGCATGCCGAGCAGCTCAGCAACCAGGGCGGCGCCGCGCTGCTGGCTGAGTTCCACGGCCTGTCGGCCGACCATCTGGAGCATCTCGACCAGGCGGGCGTCGATGCCATGGCCCGCGCCGGGTCGGTCGCGGTGCTGCTGCCGGGCGCCACCTATGTGCTGCGCGAAACGCGCTGCCCGCCTGTCGCCGCGCTGCGCGCCGCCGGGGTGCCGATCGCCATCGCGACGGACGCAAACCCCGGCAGCTCGCCGATCTTCTCGCCGCTGATGGTCATGCACCTGGCCTGCACGATCTTCCGTCTGACCCCCGAGGAGGCGCTGGCCGGCTTCACCCGCCACGCCGCCACGGCGCTCGGCCTGCGGGACCGCGGCACGCTGGCGCCCGGGCAACGCGCCGATATCGCCTTGTGGCGGGTCGGGCGCCCCGCCGAGCTCGCCTACACGATCGGCCTCCCCAAACTCCAGACCCGCATTGTCGCCGGCCGGTGACGGCGCCGCTGGAATTCGCCGCTATCCACCATGAGTTCTGGACGGCCGCCGGCGCCACGACGGTCATCGCCGACATCAGCTTCGCCGTTCCGGAAAGCAGGTTCATCGCCGTCATCGGCCCCAGCGGCTGCGGCAAGAGCACGCTGCTGCAGATGGCCGCCGGGTTGCTGAAACCGACTGCCGGCGCCATCCGGCGCGACGGCCGCATCATCGGCGGCGTGCAGGACATCGGCCTCGTGCCGCAGCAGTCCCTGCTGTTCCCCTGGAAGACCCTGGCGCAGAACGTCGGCCTCAAGCTCGACTTCCAGAACGTCCCGAAGCCCGAGCGCGACCGCCGCGTGGAGAAGGCCCTGCACGACGTGGGGCTCGAAGGCTTCGGCGGCCACTACCCCCGCCAGCTCAGCGGCGGCATGCAGAAGCGCGGGGCCATCGCCCGCACCCTGATCTACGACCCCAGCCTGATCCTGATGGACGAACCCTTCGGCGCCCTCGACGCCCAGACCAAGATGGTCATGCAGCGCGACCTGCAGGCCCTGGTGACACGCAGCGGCGCCAGCGTCCTGTTCATCACCCACGACATCACCGAGGCGATCCTGCTCGCCGACGAGGTCATCGTGCTCAGCCGCCGCCCCGCTTGCGTGCTGGCCCGGCGCCCGATCGACCTGCCCCGCCCGCGCGACACCTTCGAACCCTTCCGCAACCCCGGTTTCGAGGCTGCCTACGCCGCCATCTGGCGGTCCTTCCGCAGCGAAGTCGAACAGCCGGCATGACGACCGTGGCGCTCCGTCTGCTTCCCGGCCTCGTCCTGCTCGCCATCTGGCAAGCCGCCTCGGGCCGGCTGGTCCGCACGATCTACGTCAGCAAGCCCACCGACATCGCCGCCCGCCTGGTCGAGATGTTCGCCACGCACGAAATCCAGCCGCACATCGGCGTCACGTTGCAGGAGCTGGTCCTGGGCTACAGCTTCGGCGTCACCGCCGGCATCCTATGCGGCTACGCGCTGGGCCGCGCGCCGCGCGCCGCCGCGATCTTCGAGCCCTACCTAATGGCCTTCTACGGCATCCCCAAGATCGCGCTGGCGCCGCTGTTCATCATCTGGTTCGGCATCGCCATCTGGAGCAAGGTGGCGCTTGCCGGCACAATGGTGTTCTTCCTGGTATTCTACAGCGTCTACGCGGGCGTCCGCGCCGTGGACCGGGACCTGGTCAACCTGGCCCGCGTCATGGGCGCAACCCAGGCGCAGCTTACCCGCCACGTGTACCTGCCCGCCGCCGCGCCCGCCGTGCTGCTCGGCATGCGCATGGCGATCCCCTATAGCGTGATCGGCGTGATCGCCGGGGAGTTCACCAGCTCCACGAAGGGCCTCGGCCTGTTCATCAACCAGGCCAGCGCCACCTACGACCCGGCCGGGGTCTTCGCCGGGATCGCGCTGCTGCTGGTGTTCGTCCTTGTCGCCGGGGCGCTGGCCAGCGCGCTGGAACGCCGTTTGCTGCGCTGGCGCGCGCCGCTTCCGGGGGGCGGAGCAGAGGGGTGATGCCCCTTATTTCAAGGGCTCCCGATGACGGCGATGGGAAGGATTCATGGTCCCAGAGCCTGGAATTATTCCGGCCGTGGCCCCCGTAGACGCTTCGGCTGCGATTGGGCGACTTCCAGCAAGGTCACACGGCGGGTCAGATCGACAACGACACCCTGGCTTGCCTCGTGAGAGGCAGATCGGGCCGCCGATTTGGCCTCGATCACGACAATATCCTCTCGGTTTTCCAGTCGCTGCACGCGCCTCTCAAGTTGCGAAATCGCATCCTTACAGGTATCGAACTCCGCAACCGACTGCCAGCGCGACGGATGGCAACCCCCACCCTAGAGCGGTATCGTTTCAGGTTGCTTGGACCTGAAACGAGGTTCCGCGTTCTTAATCAACAAGCTAGAGCTTGATCGCTTCGTCTACCAGAAGCGATCATGTTCTAGGGTAACACCTTCAGTTCATCCCCGTCCTCCTCCGCGCTCAACGGGTCCCGCGCCAGAACCCGGTGCCGCATCACCATCCCGGCCATGGCGATCCGCCCCGCATCGCTGATCGACCGCCCCTCCCACGCCATCGCCGCCGCCGAGGTCACGTGGTACAGCCCCGAGGCAGCCTGCCGCGCCAGCCGCACGTCGCCGCCTTGCGCCCGCGCCACCAGGGCCGCCGCGCGTTCAAACGCGGCGCCCACCCCTGGCAGCACCGCCTCCACCTTTAGTCCCGTCACATGCGACCGCAGCGCCGCCAGCGCGTCCTCGCGCGTGGCCGCGCGCAGCACGTCCAGGGCCACCACGTTGCTCGTGCCCTCCCAGATCGAGCCCAGATGGGCGTCGCGCACCAGCCGGGCGTCGCCCCATTCCTCGATGTAGCCGCAGCCGCCGCGCACCTCCATCGCGTCGCCGGTCACGCGGCGCGCATCCCGGCACGCCCGGAACTTCAGCATCGGCGTCAATATCCGCAGCAGCGGATACGCCCCCGCCTCGCCCTCATCCGACCGGCGCAACGCATCGGCCGTCTGCAGCATCATCGTCCGCGCCTGCTCGGCCCAGACCAGCATCTTCGCCAACTGCCGCCGCATCAGCGGCATCTCGATCAGGCGCTGCCCGAAGGCCTCCCGCCGATGCGCCACATACAGCGCCTCGGTCACCGCCCGCCGCATCAGGCCGGCCGCCCGCACCCCGTTCGACAGGCGCGAGTTGTTCACCATGTCCGCCATCTGCCGGAACCCGGCCCCCGCCTCGCCCACCAGCCAGGCCGTCGCGCCCTCCAGCCGGATTTCGCCCGACGCCATCGACCGCGTGCCCAGCTTGTCCTTCAGCCGCACGATCCGGTAGGCGTTGGCCGACCCGTCCTCCTGCAGCCGGGGCAGCAGGAACAGGCTGACGCCCTTGATCCCGGCCGGCGCACCGTCCGGCCGCGCCAGCACCATCGCCAGGCCGGCATCCGGGTTGCTGCAGAACCACTTGTCGCCGAACAGCGCCCAGCGCCCGTCCGGCTGTTCGACCGCCCGCACCACCGTGGCCCCCACGTCCGACCCGGCGGCCTGCTCCGTCATGAACATCGCGCCCTGGTGCAGCGCATCCAGGTCCTGGCTCAGCAGCCCCGGCAGATACCGCTCGATCAGCCAGGGGGCCCCGAATTTCCGCAGCGTCCGCGTCAGGCTGTCCGTCATGCTGACCGGGCACATCAGCCCGAACTCCGCCTGCACGAACAGGTAGGTGAGCAGATACTTCGCCGCCGCCGGCATCGGCGCGTCCCAGCCCAGCACGCCGCCCCGATGGGACAGCGCCGCCAAGCCGAACTCTTCGAACGCCAGCCGCTCCATCGCCCGGTAGGACGGGTGTTTCTCGATGCTCTGCCGGTCTTCGCCGCGCCGGGTCCGGTGCTTCAGCATGGGCGGGTTGCGGTCGGCATCGCCGGCCAGACGGTCCAGCTCGCCGCCCGCCAGCCCGCCCAGCCGGTCCAGATGCGGCGCCAGATGCGCGTCGAGGTCCGCCGGCAGATACAACGACGCCAGCCGCGCCAGGACCGGGTCCGCCCGATACAGGTTCAGGCCGAAGCTGTCGGGCACAACCCCCCCTGCCGCCAGCGGAGGGCTATCGGACGCGGCCGCTCTCCGTTGCAACACCGTCATGGCCGGGCCTTGACCCGGCCATCCCCGCGCCGGCAACAGCGCTGGCGCCGGTGATGAAACAGCGATGTTCCAGCCACTTCGATTTGTCGCCGCTGATCCGCGTGGGCGCCCGGGTCAAGCCCGGGCATGACGAAATCGAAATGAATCGCCGCATGCGACTCCCCTCCCGATTGCGAAGGCGCCTGCACGCCATCCATCGCCTAGCCCCGCGCCATCGGACACGCCCCCGCCGACAGCGGCCGGAACGCGACCGCCCCCGGCGTCGTCGACACGTGCCGGAAGATGTCCCACGGCCCCTTGCTCTCGGCCGGCGACTTCACCTGGAACAGGTGGTTGTCGCTCAGGAACCGCCCGTCCGCCCGGATGCTGGCCGTGCCGAAGCAGTCGTCATCCGTCGGCAGCGCCTTCATCGCCGCGATCGCCGCGGCGCCCGACCGCATCTTGTCCACCCCCACAGACACCGCCGCCTTCATGTAGTGCGTGACTGCGCTGTACGCCCCGGCGTGCAGGCTGCTCGGGTAGTTGTCGCCCGCCTTCGGCAGGAACCGCTTGGTGAAGGCCCGCGTGCGGTCGTTGAGGTCCCAGTAGAACGGCTCCGTCACATACAGGCCCTGCGCCGTCTCCAGGCCCAGCGCCTTCATCTCGGTGACGAAGCCGAAGGTCGGCGCGACCGTCTTGCCGCGCCGCGCCAGGCCGAACTCGTGCGCCTGCTTGACGCTGTTCTCCATGTCGCCGCCGGTGTTGCAGAACGCGACGACGTCGGCGCCGCTGGCCTGCGCGGCCAGCAGGAACGACGAGAAATCGGTCGTGCCCGGAAACGGATAGGCCAGCGTGCCCAGCACCTTGCCGCCGCCGGCGTTCACCAGGCTGATGACCTCGGCCTCCAGCGTGTGGCCGAAGATGTA
>JAYUCA010000305.1:0-1701 GCA_043740535.1 Rhodospirillales bacterium
CCGCCGAGCACCAGCTCGGTGCCCACGACGCGCAGCGAGATGTCCTTGTCGATCAGCGCGCCGAGCGGCTTCTCCAGCGCGAAGCGGAAGCCGCACCACGGCGTCGGCAGTCCGGACGCCTCGACGTCGCCCCGGAACAGTTTCGCGACGCCCGCGCCGATCACCTCGCCCTCGCACACCGCCTCGATCGCCAGCGGGCTGCCAGGGTCGTGCATGTTGACGGCCCAGCCGCCGGCGAATGGACCTTCCACCACATCGAAATACCCCACCATGGGCGGCAGCGCCGGCACGGTGTAGGGGCTGTCGATCAGCTCCATCTCGGTCCCGGCCACAAAAACGCGCACCTCAGTCGGCGCCTTGCGGGCAAAACCGCTGGGGAAGTCGATCCTGAAGCCGGACCGGCCATCGCTCAGACCCAGGTTCCGCAGATCCTCCCGCAGCATTTCGGCCGTCGCGGCGCCGATCGGCCGTCCGCCGAGCCTCACGTCGACGTCGACTCGCTTGCCCCGGTCGGACAGGTTCACCGCCCAGCCCTGCACCATCGGCTGGTCCGTGGCATCGACATGGCCGATGAACCCCAGATCGGCCGGCCTCAGGGTCAGCGGGTGATCCAGTTGCACCCCGGCCACGATCGGCAGAATGATCGCGGTTTCCGCCTGGTTCAGCAGCCGGTGCGGCATGGCGCTGAACGTGAAGGCGCCGTCCGCACCGGGCTGCGCGAATGCCTGCATGTACAGCCGGTCACCCAGCAGCGCCTGCACCAGCAGCGGCGCGTCCACCCTCTGTCCCGGCGGCGCCGTCACCCGGAAACGGCCCGCGATGACCCCCTGCCGGTAGGTCCAGCCCTGCCATTCGATCCAATGCGGGCCCCGTAGATCGAGCGGCGCCGGCATGATCGCCCGGCCGGTGGCGACGTCCAGAACCTCCAGCGAGTGGGCCAGCGTGTGCGGCGGCAACGCGAAACGGAACGCCCCCCCCGCCTCCAGCGCCGCCGTCGCCACCAGCGCGCCGTCCAGCAGCAGCGCCACCAGGTCTCCGGCGGCGCCGCCGGGATGCACGCCGAACACCGCGCCGTCGCCCATGTGCAGCTCGGCGTCGGCCGGGGCCTCGGCCTTTTGACGGACCTTGTGACCGGCCTTCTCGCCCTGTGCGGGCTTGCGGACCTTTCCGGCCGTCGCGGTCGACCGTGTGCTGCGAGCGTTCATTGAAAGTCCAAGCAAGTGAGGGGAAAGTCCAAGCGAATGAGGGCGTCCGTGCCAGGAACGAAGCGACGGACACTCGCACAGCCCGCCACGGCAAGAAACCCCGCCTGTTTGCAACGCAGCAAGATTGCCTTATCAAGCGCATCGGTTGCAGGCGGCATATTTGAGGGGTCACATGCGTATTCTGCTCACCGGGGGCTGCGGCTTCATCGGCTCCGCGGTCATCCGGCGCCTGATCCGCAACACGGACCATTCCGTCGTCAACGTCGACAAGATGACCTACGCGGCCTCGGAAGACGCGCTGGAGGAGGCGCTGCGCCACCCCCGCCACCAGCACGTCAAGGCGGATATCTGCGACGCCGCGGCGATGGGCGAGATCTTCGCGACCCACCGGCCTGACGCCGTGATGCACCTGGCTGCCGAAAGCCACGTCGATCGTTCGATCGATGGCCCGGCCCCCTTCGTCCACACCAACGTCGTCGGCACCTTCGTCATGCTC
>JAYUCA010000306.1:0-25538 GCA_043740535.1 Rhodospirillales bacterium
CTTCCCGCGCGCACCCGGCCAAAGAGGCGGATGACGCTGCGCTTTTCCGTCCTGCGCGTTTCTTCCAGGCGATTACAGCAGCTTATTCTCCTGCCACTCGTCACCCCGCAACTCCGGCGTCTCGAAGTCCTGCAGCCGCTGGTAGTGGTCCTCGTAGTCCTCGGTGAAGAACGACCGGATGATCCCGTCGGCCAGCCGGGTGGCGCCGGCCGAGATCGCGGGGATGTCGCCGGTCAGTTTGTAATGGCTGAGCGTGCCGGCGAAGTTCAGGCAGTAGACGCGCCCTACCCAGGCATCGCCGGGGCCCCTCGGCAGGAACTCGAAATACGGCCCCAGGAACGGGCTTGCGCCGTGGTCCCCGCCCTCGGCCACGACGGGCGGATACGCGTCCTCCCACCGCAGCATCCCGGCGGCCAGATCGGCGATCTCCGGCCGCCGCGACGTGTCGATGCCGAAGCCGGTCGCGACGATCACCAGGTCGAAGCTCATGTCGCCCCGGGGCGTGGCCAGCACGGCGCAGCCATCCGCCAGGCGCGCCGACAGCACCGGGCACGACGCGGCCCAATGGAAGTTCTCGTGCCGGGTGCAGCGCATCACCGACAGCCGCGGCGGGGCCGTGCCGGTGTCGGTCAGATACGTCGTCAGCTGCACCCGCTGCGCCGGCGGCAGGTCATAGAACCCCGCGTTCATCCCGGCGCTGGACACGCCCATCCCCTTGTTGATCCGCGGCACGTGGCGCCGGCGCATCAGCATCGTGACCGCCGCGGCCCCCGCCTCCAGCGCAGCGCCCGCATTGTCGAAGCCCGACGCCCCGGCGCCGATCACTGCTATGCGCCGGCCGCGCAGTGCCGCGAAGTCGATCTCGGCAGAGCTGTGCACGCACATCGACGGGGGCAGGGGGGCGAACACCGCGGGCATGATCGGGCCGCCCAGCCCGTCCCGGCCCGTCGCCAGCACCACCCGGCGCGCCAGCGCCTGCCGCCCATCCGCAAAGCCGATCCCGACAAGGTCGCCGCGCGGCGCAAGGCTCGTCATGCGGGCGTCGTTCTCGACCGGCAGGTCAAGCACCCGACGGTACCATTTCAGGTAGTCCATCCACTGCGTGCGCGGGATCCGCCACAGCGCGTCCCATTCCGCCGTGCCGAACTGCGCCTCGTGCCAGGCGCGGAAGGTGAGGGCGGGCAGGCCGAGCGCCGGGCCGACCAGGTGCTTGGGGGAGCGCAGCGTCTCCATCCGCGCGAAGGTCACCCAGGGGCCCTCGAACCCGGCGGGATGCTCGTCGAACAGGCGGATGTTGCGCACGCCTTCGCGGATCAACGCGAAGGCCGCCGCCAGCCCGCCCATCCCGGCCCCGATCACGGCGACGTCCAGCACGCCGGGCCGTGGTGTGATCCAGTTCGGGGCCGGCTGGTTCAGCACCGCCAGGTCCCGCGCCAGCCGCGCCTCGAGCGCAGGCAGGCCGTCAGGGCCCGCGTCGATCGACGAAGCCTGCATCTTTTCCCCTTCCCCGCGCGCTGCCCATGATACTGAAGCCCCGACAACGTCGCACGGACGACGATCTGGCGACAGGCTGCGTGTGACGTTACCGGTAGGAATACTGTAGTAATAGCAATATATTACGTCATAGCCGGGCTTGACCCGGCGCCCCCCGCGGTTCAGCCTGCACCCGATGCCGAAGGCGCAGCGCCCGACGTCCAGGCGCGTGACGGGTTGAACCGCCGGGATCACCGGATCCCGTGCGGTGGCGGCGAGTCGGCCTTTCCGTGGCGCAGGCAGCCAGATTGCGTTGGAGCATGAATGCATGACGAACAGCGCGGCAAGCACCGGCAAGATCGAAGCCACCCTGATCCCGGGGGACGGCATCGGGCCGGAGATCACCGAGGTCGTGGTGGCCGTGCTGTATGCGATGCGCGCGCCGTTCGCGTGGGACGTCCAGCAGGGCGGGCTTGCCGGCATCGCTGCCCATAACGACCCGCTGCCCGGCGTCACGCTCGATTCCATCCGCCGCACGAAGCTGGCGCTGAAGGGGCCGCTGACCACGCCGGTGGGCGGCGGCTACCGTTCCGTCAACGTGCGGCTGCGCGAGGAATTCCATCTGTATGCAAACCTGCGCCCGGCGCAGACGCTGGTGCCCGGCGGACGGTACGACGACATCGACCTGATCATGGTGCGTGAGAACCTGGAGGGCCTGTACGTCGCCTTCGAGCACTTCATCCCGATCGGCGACGACCCGCACGCCGTCGCGATCTCATCGGGCGTCAACACCCGCGACGGGTCCCGCCGCATCGCCCGCTTCGCCTTCGAGCATGCGCTGAAACTCGGCCGCAAGAAGGTGACGATCGTGCACAAGGCGAACGTGCTGAAGGCGCTGACCGGCGTGTTCCTGGAAACGGCACGGGACGTCGCGCGCGAATACGAGGGCCGCATCGCGTGCGACGACCGCATCGTCGATGCCTGCGCGATGCAGCTTGTGCTGAACCCCTGGCAGTTCGACGTGATCGTGACGACGAACCTGTTCGGGGACATCCTGTCGGACCTGATAGCCGGCCTTGTCGGCGGGCTGGGGGCGGCGCCGGGCGCCAACATCGGCGAGAAGGCGGCGATCTTCGAGGCCGTGCACGGCTCCGCGCCGGACATCGCCGGGCAGGGCCTGGCCAACCCGACGGCGCTGCTGCTGGCGGCCGCGCTGATGCTGGACCATGTCGGGCACGGGGATATGGCGGCGCTCTTGCGCAGGACGATCGATGCGGTGCTAAACCAGGACAACATCCGCACCCGCGATCTCGGGGGGACGGCATCCACGCAGGACTACGCGGCCGCGATCATCCGTCGCCTCGCGGCCGGCGCGTAACAGGGAAACCGACATGACCAAGGGATCTGACCTGCTGGTGGCAGCCCTCGAGAACGAGGGCGTCGATCGCATCTTCGGCGTCCCCGGGGAGGAGAATCTCGATGTCGTGGAATCGCTGCGCAATTCCAGCATCAGACTGATCCTGACGCGCCACGAGCAGGCCGCCGCGTTCATGGCCGCCACGTATGGCCGGCTGACGGGCAAACCGGGCGTTTGCATCGCGACGCTGGGGCCGGGCGCGCTGAATTTCACCACCGGGGCGGCCTACGCGCACCTGGGCGCCATGCCGATGGTGATGATCACCGGCCAGAAGGCGATCCACAGCAGCCGCCAGGCGCGGTTCCAGATCGTCGACGTCGTCACCGCGTTCAAGCCGCTGACCAAGATGTCGCGCCAGATCGCCAGTGCGGCCAGCATTCCGGCGCTGGTGCGCGACGCCTTCCGCATTGCCATGGAGGAGCGTCCGGGCCCGGTGCTGCTGGAACTGCCCGAGGACGTGGCTGGCGAGCAGGCGCCGGACCTGCTGCCGATCCCGGTCCACCCGATCGAAATCCCGGTGGCGCACCGCGCCGCGCTGGACCGTGCCGCCGAGATGATCCTGGCCGCGGAACGCCCGCTGATCATGCTGGGCGCCGCCGCCAGCCGTCCGAGCAGCACCGCCGGGCTGTCCGGCTTCGTGCGCCGCCTGCAAATCCCGTTCTTCACCACGCAGATGGGCAAGGGCACCGTGCCCTCGGGCGCCAACCTGTACATGGGCACGGCGGCGCTGTCCGAGCGCGACTACGTGCACGAGGCCGTCGATCAGGCCGACCTGATCATCGCCATCGGCCATGACACGATCGAGAAGCCGCCCTTCATCATGGGTCCCAAGGGCCCCAAGGTGATCCACATCAGCTACAGCCCTGCCAACGTCGATCAGGTCTATTTCCCGCACGCCGAGGTCGTCGGCGACGTCGGCCCCAGCCTGGAACTGCTGGCCGACCGCGTCGAGGGCCGGCTGCACAACGCCGGCGCGCTGCTGAGCCTGCGCGAGGGCATCCTGGGCCGCATCGTCGACCGCGCGACCGAGGACCGCTGGCCGCCCACGCCGCAGCGCATCGTGCACGACGTGCGCCAGGTGATCCCGGCCGACGGCATCGTGGCGCTGGACAACGGGATGTACAAGATCTGGTTCGCCCGCAACTACCGCACCTACGTCGCCAACACGCTGCTGCTGGACAACGCCCTGGCTACGATGGGCGCCGGGCTGCCGTCGGCGATGATGGCGGCGATGATGTATCCGGACCGGCGGGTGATGGCCGTCTGCGGCGATGGCGGGTTCATGATGAACAGCCAGGAGATGGAGACGGCCGTCCGCCTGAAGCTCAATCTGGTCGTGTTGATCCTCGATGACGGCGCCTACGGCATGATCCGCTGGAAGCAGGCGGTCGACAGCTTCCCCGATTTCGGCCTGACCTTCGGCAACCCCGATTTCGTCCGCTACGCCGAGAGCTACGGCGCCAAGGGCACGCGCGTGCAGTCCACCGAGGGCCTGATCCCGGCGCTGGAGGCGGCGTTCCAGGGCGGCGGCGTGCATCTGGTGGCCGTGCCGATCGACTACACCGAGAACACCCGCGTGCTGGTGGACGAACTGCGCGCCCGCGTGCCGGCGCTGCAGGCCGAAACCGTACTGGCTTAAGGACCGATCGCCATGAAAATCCGCGCCGCCGTCCTCGACAAGATGGGCGCAACACCGCCCTACGCCGTCAGCAAGCCGCTGCGGATCGCGATGATCGACCTGGATCCGCCGGGCCGTGGCGAGATCCTGGTGAAGGTGGCCGCCGCCGGGCTGTGCCATTCGGACCTTTCGGTGATCAACGGCGACCGGCCGCGCCCCATGCCGATGGCGCTGGGCCACGAGGCCGCCGGCGTGGTGGCCGAAGTCGGCGATGACGTGACGGACCTGGTCGTCGGCGACCACGTCATCATGGTGTTCATGCCGAGCTGCGGCCACTGCATCCCCTGCGCCGAGGGCCGTCCGGCGCTGTGCGAGCCGGGTGCGGTGGCCAACGGCGCCGGCACGCTGCTGTCCGGCAAGCGGCGCCTGCATTGCGACGGCGTGGAGGTGAACCATCACCTGGGCGTTTCGGGCTTTGCCGAATATGCCGTGATGTCGCGCCGCTCCGTCGTGAAGATCGACAAGGAACTGCCGCTGGACGAGGCGGCGCTGTTCGGCTGCGCGGTGCTGACCGGCGTGGGCGCGGTGGTCAACACGGCACGGCTGCAACCCGGCCAGAATGCCGCCGTGATCGGTCTGGGCGGCGTCGGCCTGGCATCGGTGCTGGGCGCCATCGCGTCCGGCGCGCGCCAGGTCGTTGCGATCGACCTGTCGGACGACAAGCTCGGCCTGGCCCGGCAGCTCGGCGCCAGCCACACGGTCAACGCCCGCGATCCGGACGCGGCCGAGCAGGTGCGGGAGCTGACGGGCGGCGGCGTGGACTTCGCGTTCGAGATGGCGGGCGCCGTCCGCGCGATGGAGCTGGCGTTCAAGATCACCAGGCGCGGCGGCACGACGATCACCGCCGGCCTGCCGCCGCCGGGCTCCGCGCTGGCGGTGCCGCTGGTGCAGCTGGTCGCCGAGGAGCGCAGCGTGAAGGGCAGCTATATCGGCACCTGCGTGCCCACCCGCGACATCCCGCGCTACGTCGCGCTGTATCGCGCCGGGAAGCTGCCGGTGGATCGGCTGATGAGCGGCAAGCTGACGCTGGACCAGATCAACGAAGGTTTTGACGCGCTGCATGAAGGGCGTGCGGTGCGCCAGGTGATCGAGTTCGCCCCATAACCAACAGGGCGGGCCTCGAAGTCCGCCCCAACCCTCCGGAAACTCCCATGAACCCATTCGAGGCCATTACGTCGTTCTGGGCAGCGCAGGGCGAGTCCCTGATGCAGGCGCAGTCGAAGATGGCCGAGGGCATGAAGGCGATGCTCTCCGGCACGCTGCCCGCCATGCCGGGCGGGTCCGCGGACATCGCCACCACGTCGGCGGAGTTCGCGCAGGCGAACCAGTCGGTCATGGAGCTGTGGTCGGCCGCGACGGCGATGGCCGGCACGCTCGCCGGTCAGATCTCGGCGGCGCTGCCGGGCGGCGGGCCTGACGCGACCGTCGAGGCGACGTTCATGAAGATGATGGACCCGCACGCCTGGCTGGCCGGCGCCGGCGAGATGCACGGCGCGCTGGGGCGCGCGTCCGAGGCGCCGCGCTTTGCCGACCTGTGGGAGGTGGAGCGGCGGTATCTGCGCGTGCTGAAGGCCTGGATGGAGCTGCGCCAGGGCAGCGGCGCGCATCACGCCGTTGTGCTGAGGGCCTGGATGCAGGCCGCGCAGCACTTCAACGAAGCGCTGGCCGGCAAGGCGGGCGCGGAGGCCAAGCTGTCCGATGCGAAGGCCGTGATGGCGCTGTGGACCGAGACGGCCAACCGCGAGATGCTCGAATCGCAGCACTCTGAGGCCTTCCTGCAAAGCCAGGCCGCGATGATCCGCGCCACCACCGAGCTGAACCTGGCCCAGCAGGAGCTGGTGGAGTTCTTCGGCCGCCAGTACGGCTTCCCGACCCGCACCGAGCTGGACGACGTGCACCGCACGGTGACGGAGCTGCGGCGCGAGCTGCGGGCGCTCCGGCGCGAGCAGCGCGCCCAGGTGGCTGCGCCCGAACCCCAGCCCTTGGCGGTGCGCACGCAGTTGCCCGCGGCGAAAGCCACGCCGCCGAAGCCCGCCGTGCCGGCGCCGCGGCGGCCCAAGCCCCAGCCGAGGGTGACCCAGTGATGTCCGGCGGCGCCCCCACCCTGGCCAGCGCGCTGTCCGACTCGGCGAAGTTCGGCGCCAAGATGCTGAAGTCCGCGGCGCTGCTGCACGCCATGCGCGACGTCGACGTGCAGATCGCCACCACGCCAAAAGACCTCGTGTGGCATCAGGACAAGGTCAGCCTGTACCACTACCGTCCGCTGGCGGAACAGCGCATCGGCGTGCCGGTGCTGATCTGCTACGGGCTGGTCGGCCGCTGGACGATGACCGACCTGCAGGAGGACCGCTCGCTGGTCCGCAACCTGCTGAACCTGGGCGTGGACCTGTATGTCGTCGACTGGGGCAACCCGTCCCGCGCGGACCGCTATCTGACGCTCGACGACTACATCCTGGGTTACCTCGACGGCTGCGTGACCGAGATCGCCCGCCGCGCCGGCGTGCCTGCCGTCAACCTGCTGGGCGTGTGCGAGGGCGGCGTGTTCACCACCGCCTTCGCGGCATTGGAACCCGCCCGCGTCAACACCCTGACGCTGACGATCACGCCGATCGACTTCCACGCCGACACCGTCGACAACCGGCCCGGCCACGGCTTCATCAACCTATGGACCCGCAGCCTGCCGCCCGAGGACATCGACAGGCTGATCGACGCCAACGGCAACCTGCCGGGCGCCTTCATGGGCGCCGTGTTCAACCAGATGTCGCCGATGCGCAGCCTGCTGAAATACAACCTGGACCTGCTGGAGGTCGCCGACGACGAGGCCAAGCTGCTGAACTGGCTGCGCATGGAGAAATGGATCGCCGACCGCCCGGACCACCCTGGCGAGGCGGCGCGGCAGTGGCTGAAGGAGCTGTATCAGCAGAACCAGCTTGTGCGCAGCGAATGGCATCTGGATGGCCGCCGGGTCGATCTGCGCGCCATCCGCATGCCGGTGCTGAACGTGTTCGCCAAGGACGACCACATCATCCCGCCCGCCACCTCCCGCGCACTCGGCCCGGCGATTGGCGGCGACGACTATGCCGAGCTTGCCTTGCCCGGCGGCCATGTCGGCGTCTTCGTCGGAGGCCGGTCGCAGTCGCTGTTCGCGCCGGGGGTGGCTGCGTTCCTCGCCAAGCATGACCGGGGGTTGGCGTGAAGAACAAGATCGTCTCGCCGGCCGAAGCGGTCGCCATCATCCGCTCCGGCGACACCGTTTCCGTTGCCGGGTTCGTCGGCATCGGCACCCCGGACGAGCTGATCATCGCCCTCGCCGAACGCTTCCGCGCCGAGCGCGAACCGGCCAACCTCACGCTGGTCTTCGCCGCGGCGCCCGGCGACGGCAAGGACCGCGGCCTCAACCGCCTTGCCCACCCGGGCCTCATCAAGCGGGCCGTCGGCGGCCACTGGGCGCTGGTGCCGAAGCTGGCCCGGCTGGCGCTGGACAACGAGATCGAGGCCTACAACCTGCCGCTCGGCTGCATCGCGCAGCTTTACCGCGACATCGCGGCGCGCCGGGCCGGGCTGCTGTCCCGCGTGGGGCTGCGCACGTTCGTCGATCCGCGCATCGACGGCGGCAAGATCAACGCCCGCACCATCGAAGACCTGGTGCGCCTGCTGGAAATCGATGGCCGCGAATACCTGCTGTACAAGGCCTTCCCGATCAACGTGGCGCTGATCCGCGGCACCACCGCCGACACCGCCGGCAACATCACGATGGAGCGGGAGGCGCTGACGCTCGACGCGCTGCCGGCTGCGATGGCGGCGAAGAACTCCCGCGGGTTCGTGATCGCGCAGGTCGAGCGCATCGCGCAGGAAGGCTCGCTGGATGCCCGCCGCGTCCAGGTGCCCGGCGTCCTGGTGGATTGCGTGGTCCTGGCCGAGCCGGAGAACCACCGCCAGACCTACGCCACCGCGCATAACGGCGCCTTCTCCGGCCAGATCCGCGTGCCGATGGACCGCATTGCCCCGCTGCCGTTGGACGAACGCAAGGTCATCGCCCGCCGCGCCGCCCTGGAACTGCCGCCGGGCGGCGTCGTCAACCTCGGCATCGGCATGCCCGAAGGCGTCGCCGCGGTGGCCGCCGAGGAGAAGGTGCTGCGCTACGTCACGCTGACCGCCGAGCCCGGCGTCATCGGCGGCATGCCGCAGGGCGGCCTGAATTTCGGGGCGGCGCTGAACCCCGAGGCCGTCATCCAGCAGAACCAGCAGTTCGACTTCTACGACGGCGGCGGGCTGGACCTGGCGGTGCTGGGCATGGCCCAGACCGACCGCGAGGGCAACGTCAACGTCAGCCGCTTCGGCGACCGGCTGGCCGGGGCAGGGGGCTTCATCAACATCAGCCAGAACTCCCGCAAGGCGGTGTTCACCGGGGCCTTCACCGCAGGCGGCCTGATCACCGCCATCGAGGACGGCAAGCTGCGCATCGTCAGCGAGGGCCGGTCGCGCAAGTTCATCGACCGTGTCGAGCAGATCACCTTCAGCGGCAGCTTCGCCGGCGAGAACGGCCAGAACGTGCTGTACGTGACCGAACGCTGCGTGTTCCGCCGCACCGCCGAGGGCGTGGAGCTGATCGAGGTGGCGCCGGGCATCGACATCGAGCGCGACATCCTGGCCCAGATGGGCTTCGCGCCCATCGTCAACACCCCGAAGCTGATGGACGACCGGCTGTTCCGGCCGGAGCCGATGGGCATGGAGCAGATCCTGCTGGGGCTGGCGATGGCCGACCGCATCGTGTTCGACGCCGAGCGCGACACGCTGTTCATCAACTACGAAGGCTTCGCCGTGCGCACGACGGACGAGGTCGAACTGGTGCGCCGCGAGGTCGAGACCCGCTGCCGCACGATCGGCCACCGCATCGCCGTGATCGTCAACTACGACAGCTTCACGCTGGACCCGGCCGTCTCCGACGCATGGTTCTCGATGATCACCTATCTGCAGCACCGCTACTACACGTCCGCCTCGCGCTACACGACCAGCGCCTTCATGCGCCTCAAGCTGGGCGCCAGCCTGGCCGAGCGTGCGTTGGCGCCGCATGTGTTCGAGACGCTGCCCGAAGCGCAGGCGGCCCTTGCAGCCGGCCGGCCAAGCCAGGGCGTCGATCGCATCCGCCACGCTTGATCGCGGAGTTGCCATCCCCGTTGACGTGGGGCTGAACCGCGTGGATCGCCGAATCACGTCCGGCGATGACCTGGAAGGCTTCCATACCGGGAACCGGACAGCCGTGGTCAAGTCCGCTCATGACCGTTCTGTACGGGGATCGGCTACGCCTTGCCGGGGGGCAGGCCGCTTCCCGGGCCCAACGCGCGGACGATGGCGGCCATGAGGCGCAGGGCCTCGGCCCCGCCGCGGTCGGCCAGCATGCCGGCCTCGAATTCCTGCGCGAGAACCTCGGCCTGTCCGGCGATGGTTTCGGCGGCCTGTCGGAAGGCCTGCTGCGCCAGATAGAGCTGCAGGCCTTCGGGGAGCGTGTTCCAGTTGGCGATCATAGGGGTCTGTCGAATCCCATCTGGCCATTCTGGCGTGATGTCGCGGCCGCGATAGACGGTGCGTTCGAGCCGGAGGATAACCGGCGAACGTTAAGAGGGGCTTGCGGGCCGCAGCCGATGTGGGGGTCGGGACAAAGAAGGGCTAGACGAGGTTGAGCGTCGTGGCCTGCAGCGGGGAAAAACGGACCTCGATCTCGGCCGGGCCGTCGAGCCAGATGGGCGGCGTGACGCTGCCCAGCATGATCACCTGGCCGGCGCGCAGGCCGCCGAACGCCGCGACCTCCGCCGAGCCGGCGAGCCAGGCCAGCGCATTCATCGGGTGGCCGAGCAGGTCGCGGCCGTGGCCCTGGCCCACCAACTTGCCATTGACGCAGATCTCGCCGTGGATGGCGGCCAGGTCCAGCGGGCGCCAATCGGTCATGGGCGTGCCCAGGATCGCGGCGGCGTGGAACACCTGGTCGGCGATCAGTGCGGGGGTGCCGAACTGCGCGATGTCGGCGTAACGGTTCTCGACGACCTCGATCGCCGACATCACCAGATCGACGGCCGCCGCCGCCTGGTCTGCCGTGCAGGGGCCGGGCGGCAGGTCGTGGGCGAGATGCACGGCCAGCTCGCACTCCACGCCGGGGTGCAGCAAGGGCGCGATGCTGAGCGTGCTGCCGCTGGCGTGCAGGTTGTCATGCGTCATGAACCCGGCGGCCGGGCCGTCCAGGCCGAGGTAGCGCTGCATGGTCGCGGCGGTGGCGCCGATCTTGAAGCCGGCCGGCGCTGAAAGGCCGAGCAGCTGCGCGAGCGCCACCTGGGTGGCCGTCGCCTCGGCCATCGTCGACGGGCGCGCGCCGGGCGGCAGCGGCGCGAGCTTCTGCCGCAACGGGACGCGGCGGGCGCCCAGCAGGGCGGCGGCCGCCCGCTCCGGCGCGAAAAGGGCGCCGCTCATCGGGGCCGCGTCAGCTCATAGAGCGCCACGGATGCGGCGGCGGAGATGTTGAGGCTCTCCATGCCGCCCGCCATCGCCAGGCCGCACAGCTCGTCGCAGGTTTCGCGGGTCAGGCGGCGCATGCCCTCGCCCTCGGCCCCGAGCACGAGCACGACGCGGCGTTCCGCAAGGTCCCCGCCGCGCAGGCTGGGTGCTGCGGCATCGAGGCCGATGACCCACAGCCCGGCGGCCTTCAGCGCGACCAGGGTGCGCGCCAGGTTGACGGCGCGGAGCAGCGGCACGGTTTCGAGCGCGCCCGATGCGGCCTTCGCCATCACGCCGGTTTCCTCGGGGGCGTTGCGCTCCTGCAGCACGACGGCGGCGGCGCCGAAGGCTGCGGCGCTGCGCAGCGTGGCGCCGATGTTGCGCGGGTCGGTGACCTGGTCCAGCACCAGGATGGGGCCGGGGCGGAGCAGGACGGTGGCCAAGGCGGGTGGGGTCAGCAGATCCGCCAGCAGGGCGGCGCCCTGGTGCACGGTGTCGCGGCCGAGCAGGTGATCGAGGCGGGCGCGGTCGATGCGCTCGACGCTCAGGGGCCAGGGCTGCGGCAGGCGGGCAGCCAGGGTGGCCTCGGCGTCCTCGGTCAGCAGCAGGCGCTTGAGGCGGCGGGCGGGGTTGGCGAGGGCGGCTGCGACGGGATGCAGGCCGTGCAGCCAGACGCTGCCGCGGGGGGTGGCGGGGCCCGGGGCGCGGGGGGCGGGGGCGGGGGGCGCGGCCGCTGCGGGGGCGCGCAATGTGTCACGGCCGGGTTCGGCGCGGGCCGGCTCGGGCCGGGCGGCTGCCGAGCGTATCTCTGGCCGTGTCTCTGGCTGTGTCTCTGGCCGTGTCTCTGGCCGCGGCTCACGCGGCACGGGCGGGCGGCTGTTCTGGCGCGGGGCCTGGCCTGGTTCGGGCGGCCGGCTGGGGCGCGGGCCGGCCTTGCGGTCGCGCGGCGGGGCGCGGTTCGGGCCACGGGGGGGGGCGCCGAAAGGTGGGGCGCCGGCGCCGGGCCGGCTGGGGGGTTTGGAGCGCATGGACCGCCTTATAGGCGGCTTGACGGCGCTTGGGTATGCATGGGGCGCGGTTTGAGCGCGCCGTTCGATTGACAAGACGGGTGGCGGGGCGCTAACCCGCGCCCTCGCTGTCCCGTGGAGGGGTGCCCGAGTGGCTAAAGGGGGCGGACTGTAAATCCGCTGGCGTACGCCTACGCTGGTTCGAATCCAGCCCCCTCCACCAGATCCTGTCAGCCGCCCAGGATCGCCCCGACCACGAGCCCGGCCTCACCGGCCGCGATCTTGCCCCCGCCTTCGCGTCGGAGCCTTTCCACGACGATGAAGCCGCCCTGGCCGTGGATGGTTGCGCCGTCGGGGCCGATCGCGACCACCTCGCCGATCCGCTTGCCCTTCACCTCATGGAAGGTCCGGGCGATGCGTTTGCGGCAGTCGAACAGGGTCAGCCGCTCGTTGGCATGGGTCGTCCAGGCGCCGGGGGCGGGGTTGCAGCCGCGGATCAGGTTGAACGTGACATCGACGTGGGACGCCCAGTTGATGCGTGACTCCGCCTCGCCGACGATGCCCTCGTAGCCCGCTGCGGCTTCGTCCTGCTCGACCGCTTGCGCCTTGCCGGAGACGACCTGGTCGGCCGCCTCCAGCAATCCGGCCACGCCCAGCGGGAAGATTTTTTCGAAATACAGGGCGCCCATCGTGTGCTCGGGCCCGATCGGCACGGCCTGGCGCAGGATCACCGGGCCTTCGTCCAGGCCGTCCGTGGGGCGGAAGATGGTGAATCCGGTCTCCGAGCGCCCCAGGATGATCGACCAGCTCAACGACGATGCGCCGCGGTGCAGCGGCAGCAGGCTCGGGTGGAACTGGATCGTGCCGAACGCCGGGATCGCACACAGCGCCTGGGGCACGAACTGGGTGACGAAGGCCATGATCGCGATGTCCACCCGGGCGCCGCGCAAGGCGTCCTGCGCATCGGGGCCGGTCAGCCTGGCGAACTGGAACGTCGGCACGCCGGCGGCCTCGCTGGCCAGGCGCAGCGGATCGGGGCGGCCCTTCTCGGGCGCGCAGAACACGGCGGCGACGGTGTCGCCACGGGCCAGGAACGCCTCCAGCGCCGCCTTGCCGAACGCCTGCTGACCGATGATCGCGACGCGCATGGGTTGCCTCCGTTTTTTGGAGATAGATGTATCAGGCAGCCGGCCTTCGCCCAAGGCTCAGCATGGCGAGGCAGCCGAGGGCCGGGCCCAGGCCGAGCACGGCGAAGGCCGGGCCCCATCCCGCATGCCCGACCAGGACGGGCATCAGCTGGATCGTCGCCAGCGTCACCGCGAACCCGAGGCAGGTCTGCACCGTCAGCATCGTGCCAGTGAGGCCCGGCGGCGACAGCTCGGCGACCGCTGCCGAAAACTGGGCGGAGTCGGCGATCACCGCCACGCCCCAGACGAGGCCGAGGATGATGGCGAAGGCCGGGTGACGGCCGAACGCGGCGCCGGCGAGCAGGCAGCACGCGCCCGAGGTCGCCATCGCGGCGACAGTGACCCGCACGCGGCCGAACCGGTCGGCCAGCAGGCCTGCCACGATGCAGCCCGGCGCGCCGGCGGCGATCACCGCAAAGGTCGCCAGGGAAACCGAGTCGCGGCCCATCGCAATGCCGCCGTTCCATGCGGCGAAGCTGGCGGCGAAATACGGGCCGATCCAGGCCCATACGGCATACAGCTCCCACATGTGGCCGAGATAGCCGAGCGTCACGCGGCGCGTGCCCGGGTTGCGCCACAGCTCCAGCGCCGCAGCCGGCCGGAACGCCGTCGACGCGGCGTGCCGGGGCCCGAGCCGCGTTGACAGGATCAGCCCGGCCCCGGCCAGCGCCGCCGCCGAGGCGGCCCACAACGTCAACCGCCAGTCGAGGCCGCCCAGCGCGTTGGCCAGATGCGGCGACGCGGAACCCAGCGTCAGCCCGCCGACCAGCAGGCCTACGACCAGGCCGGCGTCGCCGCGGTCCGCCCAGCCGACGGCCAGCTTCATGCCCACCGGATAGATGCCGGCCAGCGCCACGCCGGTGATGCCTCGCGCCGCCAGGATGGCCGGGCCCGGTGGCAGAAAGGGTATGGCGGCATTGGCCAGCGCGCCGATGACGGCCGCCAGCGCGAACACCCGCCTGGGGTCGTAGCGGTCCGGCAAGGCGAGGGCCGCGCTGCCCAGCGTGCCGAGCACGAAGCCGATCTGCACCGCGCTGGTCAGCCAGGCCTGGAAGCCGGGGCCGAGCGACGCGGCCTGTGTCGCCATGCCTGGCCCGGCCGCCGTGCCGGCGAACCACAGCGCCAGCGCCAGCACCTGGGCTGTGGTGATGGCGGCGAGGTTGGTGGTCTTGCTGGGCACGCGGCGGTGTCCTTCGCTCGGTGAGGCAGGCATGGTGAAGCACCGAGAGCCTTCGGCGCCAAATTCCCATGGGGGATCGGGGGTGCTTCGATGGTTGTGGGTCGTGTATTGCGCCAGGAAGATTGACCGCAGAGGCGCAGAGGACGCAGAGGAGAGGCGGGCGTTCACCCGGCGCCAACTTCCGGATTGCGTGTTTCGCGGTGGCGACCCATCGTGTGGGGCCGGAACCGCACTGGGCGATAAACGATCTTGAGTATGCTGACCTGATCGGGCGAGCGTGACGCCGATCGACATTCCTGGGGCCGGGGCGGCGCCGGTGCTGGAGGTGCGTGGGCTGGGCGTGCGCATCCACGTGGGCGGGCGGTCTCTGCGGGCCGTCGACGACATCAGCTTCGACCTGGCGCCCGGCGAGACGCTGGGCCTGGTGGGGGAGAGCGGCAGCGGCAAGACCATGACGGCGCTGGCGCTGATGCGGCTGGTGGAGACTCCGCCGATCGAGATCGACCGCGGCACTGTGCGGCTGGCCGGGCAGGACCTGCTGGCGCTGCCGGAGCGGGCGATGGAGGACGTGCGCGGCCGCGCGCTGTCGATGGTGTTCCAGGAGCCGATGACCGCGCTGAACCCGGTGCTGACGGTGGGGCGCCAGGTGATGGAGCCGCTGCGCCGGCATCTGCGCCTGTCGCGGGGTGCGGCGCACGTCCGGATGGTGGCGCTGCTGGACCAGGTGGGGCTTCCGGCGCCCGAGCGCATCGCGCGGAGCTACCCGCACGAGCTGTCGGGCGGGATGCGGCAGCGGGTGACGATCGCGATCGCCATCGCCTGCCGCCCCGCGGTGCTGGTGGCGGACGAGCCGACGACGGCGCTGGACGTGACGGTGCAGGCGCAGATCCTGGACCTGCTGCGGGCGCTGCAGCATGAGATGGGCATGGCGATGCTGCTGATCACGCACGACCTGGGCGTGATCGCGGAGGTCGCGGACCGGGTGGCGGTGATGTATGCGGGCCGGGTGGTGGAGACGGCGCCGGTGGCTGCTTTGTTCGGCTCGCCGGCGCATCCGTATACGCGCGGGCTGCTGCGCTCCGTGCCGCGGATCGAGCGGACGCGGCCGGTGAGCCTGCCAGAGATCGCGGGCATGGTGCCGAGCCTGGTGGCGCTGCCGCCCGGCTGCGCGTTCGCCGCGCGGTGCGGACGGGCAACGGCGCGGTGCGAGGCGGAACGGCCGAGGCTGGCGCCGTTCAGGGGTGGGCATGACGTCGCGTGCTGGTGGCCTGGCGATGACTGAACCACTGCTGGAGATCGTCGCGCTGAAGAAGCATTACCCGCAGCGGGGCGGGCTGTTCCGCCGCCGTGCCGGGGCGATGAAAGCCCTGGATGGCGTGAGCCTGGCGGTGCGGCCCGGCGAGGTGCTGGGGCTGGTGGGGGAGAGCGGCTGCGGCAAGAGCACGTTGGGCAAGACGATCCTGAAGCTGACGGAGCCGACCGCGGGGACGATCCGCTTCAAGGGCGTCGACATTACCGTGCATTCGGCGCGGCGGATGCTGCCGTTGCGGCGGGAGATGCAGATCATTTTCCAGGACCCGTTCTCGTCATTGAACCCGCGGCTGTCGATCGGCAGCATCCTGGCGGCGCCGTTCGAGATCCACCGGATCGCCCGCGGGAATGAGCTGCGGGACCGGGTGGCCGCGCTGCTGCGGCTGGTCGGGCTGCCGGCGGAGGCGGCGGCGCGGCATCCGCACGAATTCTCGGGCGGGCAGCGGCAGCGGATCGGCATCGCGCGGGCGCTGGCGCTGAACCCGGAGTTGATCATCGCGGACGAACCGGTGTCGGCGCTGGACGTGTCGATCCAGGCGCAGATCATCAACCTGATGCAGCGGCTGCGGGCGGAGCTGGGGCTGACCTATGTGTTCATCTCCCACAACCTGGCCGTCGTCAGCCAGATGTGCGACCGCGTGGCGGTGATGCACCGGGGCCGCCTGGTGGAGCTGGCGCCGCGGGAGGCGCTGTTCTTCGATGCACGCCACCCATACACGCGGGCGCTGCTGGCCGCGGTGCCGCTGCCGGAACCGGGCGGCGGGCGGCGGCACATGCCGGTGGTTGCCGGGACGGTGGAGGCGATGCAGGAGGTGGGGCCGGGGCATTTCGTGGCGGCGGGCTCGGGGTGGGGCCAATGACCCGGTTCATCGCGTCCCGCGTGCTGCAGGCGGCGCCGCTGGTGGTCGGCGTGTCGCTGATCGGCTTCGCGCTGATGCATCTGGCCCCGGGCGGGCCGCTGGCGGTCTACACCATGAACGCCGGGACCAGCGTGCAGGATGTCGAGCGGATCCGGGTCATCCTGGGGCTGGATCAGCCGGTTTACGTGCAGTATTGGCGCTGGGCCAGCCACATGCTGATGGGCGACTGGGGGACTACGTTCTTCGGCGGGCGGCCGGTGCTGGACGTGATCCTGGAGCGGCTGCCGGCGACGTTGCTGCTGATGGGCTGCGCGCTGTCGGTCGCCATCGTGCTGGGGCTGTCGATCGGGATACTGGGGGCGGTGCGCCGCCATTCGGTGTTCGACCTGCTGGCCACCGGGGGCGCGCTGTTCGCGCTGTCGTTCCCGACGTTCTGGTTCGGGCTGATGGCGATCTACGTGTTCGCCGTCAACCTCCGCTGGCTGCCCAGCGGCGGGATGAACGAGTTCGGCGAGGAGGGCAACCTGATCGACACGGTGCGGCACCTGGTCCTGCCGGTCGGCGTGCTGGCGCTGGTGATCACCGCGAACTGGAGCCGCTATGCCCGCTCGTCGTTCCTGGAGGTGATGCAGCAGGACTACATGCGCACCGCGCGGGCCAAGGGGCTGCGGTTCCATCAGCGGCTGCTGCGGCACGCCTTCCCGAACGCGGTGAAGCCGCTGATCGCGCTGCTGGGGGTGGAGCTGCCGTTCCTGTTCTCCGGCGCGCTGGTGGCGGAGACGATCTTCGGCTGGCCGGGCATGGGGCGGCTGTTCGTGGATGCGCTGTCGATGAAGGAGTATCCGGTGCTGATGGGGATGATCGTGTTCACCGCGCTGTTCGTCATCGTCGGCAACCTGGCGGCCGACCTGGCGATCGGGCTGATCGATCCGCGGGTGCGGCAGACATGAGCGCCGCCGGGCTGGCAGCGCCGGCGCGGCACAGCGAGGGCCGGCGCTTCGTGCGGCGGTTCCTGGCGCACCGGATGGCGGTGTTCGGCCTGGTTGTCGTCGTGGCGCTGTGTGCGGCAGCGCTGTTCGCGCCGTGGCTCGCGCCGCACGACCCGGTGGAGTTGGACACCAAGCTGCGTTTCCTGGCGCCGTTCCAGGGCGGGTTCCTGCTGGGTACCGACGAGATCGGGCGGGACACGTTGAGCCGGCTGCTGTATGGCGGCCGCGTTTCGCTCACGGTCGGGCTGGTGGCGATGCTGACGACGGTGGCGACCGGGGCCGTGGTGGGCGTCGTGTCGGGGTATCTGGGCGGCTGGGTCGATGCGGTGCTGATGCGATTCGTCGACACCATGCTGTGCTTCCCGCAGGTGTTCCTGCTGCTGGTGATCGCGGCGTTCATCCCGCCCACGCTGCTGTCGATGTCGCTGATCATCGGGCTGACGTCGTGGATGGAGGTGTCGCGGATCGTGCGGTCCGAGGTGCTGTACCTGCGGGGGCAGGACTTCGTGCTCGCGGCCCGGGCGATGGGGGCGGGACCGGTGCGGATCATGGTGCGGGAGCTGCTGCCGAACGCGATGGCGCCGATCCTGGTGGCCGCCACGCTGAAGGTGGCCTCGGCGGTGCTGATGGAGAGCTACATCTCCTATCTGGGCTACGGCGTGCAGCCGCCGCTTGCGAGTTGGGGCAACATGCTGACCAATGCGCAGGGATATTTCGACACGGTGCCATGGCTGGCCGTCCTGCCCGGCGTGCTGATCACGCTGACGGTGATGGGGTTCAATTTTCTCGGGGACGGGCTGCGGGATGCCCTGGACCCTCGGCTCAAGCTTTAGAACGGGAGAATGGCGATGACGAACCGAAGCGGCTGGTCTCGACGTGGTGTTCTCGCGGGCGGCGGCGCGCTGTTGGTACCGGGGCTGGCGCGGCCGGCGATCGCGCAGGCGAGCACGGATCGGATCGTGTTCGCGATGACGCAGGAGCCGGTGCAGATGAACCCGCTGCTGTATGTGAACGCGGGCACCGAGAACGTGCCGGAGGCGTGCATGTTCGACGCGCTGTGGGACATGAACGAGGCCGGGCAGTTCATCCCGAACCTCGCTGTGGTGGTGCCGAGCCTGGAGAACGGCGGCATCTCGGCGGACGGGCTGGTGTGGAAGATCGCGCTGAAACCGGGGGTCGCCTGGTCGGACGGGCAGCCCTTCACGGCGGCGGACGTGCGGTTCACCTACGAGACGATCATGAACCCGGCCGTCGCCGTGCGCAGCCGCGGCGGCTTCGACCTGATCAAGACTTTCAAGGTCGTCGACGACCATCACATCGAGATCGAGCTGTCGCGCCCGTACGTGCCGCTGCTGTGGGCCTGGCAGAACATGCACATCGTGCCGAAGCACCTGCTGGAAACTGAGGCGAACATCAACACGGCGGCATTCAACAGCAAGCCGGTCGGCACCGGGCCGTTCCTGCTGCGCACCCGCGTCGCCGGCAGCCACACCGTCTATGAGCGCAACCCGAACTACCATCGCGGGCCGGCCAAGGTGAAACAATTCATTCACAAGATCGTCCCCGACCAAATGGTGCTCTACGGCCAGGCCCGCACCGGGGAGGTCGATTACATGGCGCTGCTGGGGGTGCCGAACGACCGGTGGGACGAAGCGCGGAAAATCGCCGACCGGGACTTCATGGTGCAGGACAGCCCGAACGTGCAGTTCATCTACTTCAACTGCGGCAAGCCGATCTTCTCCGACGTGCGGGTCCGCAAGGCGCTATACATCGCGTGCGAGATGCAGAAGTCGATCGACGACGTGTATTTCGGCACCTACGCGCGGACGCTGTCGTACCTGTCGCCGGCGCACTGGGCCTACAATCACGCGCTGAAGGACGAGACGCCGAACCCGGAGCGGGCGTCCAAGCTGCTGGACGAGGCCGGGTGGACCATGGGCCCGGACGGCGTGCGGCAGAAGAACGGGGAGCGGATGCATTTCACCTGCTCCACGACCGCCGGCAACGCGACGCGGCAGGCGACGCAGGCGCTGTTCCAGCAGAACTGGAAGCGGATCGGCGTCGAGATGGAGATCAAGAACTTTCCGGCCAGCGTGGTGTGGGCGGACTACACGACGAAAAGCCAGTTCGACACGCTGCTGGTCGCGTGGGACCCGACGGTGGGCCTGGACCCCGACTACACGGCGCGGGCGCATTCGAAGCAGATTCCGGTCAAGACGGGCTCGGGCTCGAACTACACGCAGTATTCGAACGCCGAGGTGGATCGGCTGCTGGAGGCGGGGGTGAGCGAGCCGAACGTCGAGAAGCGCAAGAAGATCTACGACCGGGTGCAGGAGGTGCTGCTGGACGAGGTGCCGTTTGCGCCGCAAGGGGCGACGCGGCAGGGGCACCTGAAGAAGAAGAACCTGGCTGGGGTGAAGGTGAACTCCTACGTGACGGACATCACGTGGAATGTGCAGGATTGGGGCTGGGTGTAGGCGGCGGGCGCCGCCGCCCCGGCTCTCTCCCGCAAGCGGGGGAGGGGGGTTGTCAGGCGGCGCCGGAGCCGCGGTGAGGCGTTGCTTTCCTTTTGCCGCTTCGGTTCACGAAGGCCCGAAGCACAGCATTCATGCGGGTTTGGTATCCCGGGCCTTGCTGCCTGAACCACTCGATGACCTCGGTATCGAGCCGTAGCGAAAGCAGCTTCTTCGCTGAGGGCATGACCGCCTCGGCGGCCGCATGCCAGTCCTCGGGGATGTCGCGGAAATCGGGATCGGCCGCTATGTCGCGCTCGAGTTCCGCCTCCGACTTGGCGCGTAGGCGAGAGAGGTCGGTCTTGCTCTCGCCGCGCGCACGGCGGGCCTCGAGATCAGCGACCGAAAAGCTTTTGAAACCGGTTTCGTTCTCCATTTCTGGCCTTCCTTAGGGATATCAGGCGGATTTTCTCTTCGCGCATCGTATCGACGGCAGTGACATGAACATCATCGATCGTGCCAGTCGCCATCCAGCGACGCTCTGCTTCAATTGTTTTCGCAAGTCCGACAAAGTGTTGACCGCCGAACAGCAAATCTGCATCGGCAAAATCAAGGTGATGCTTATCTATGTTGGCAATCCGCTTGGCCTCGTTCCACTCGAACTCCATCGCTTCTCCTCATTCGGAGTCCGTAGATATGAATTGTAGCTACAGGCAACATGAGGGGTTCCGACGCGAGTTGCAACCGGTTTCGGTGTGATAGTCCAAGACGTGCATAGCCATTGCCGCAGGACAGGCGGGGGGCGTTGACACGACAGGCAGCCTGGATAGGTTGGTTTCTCATCGCGGGGAACGCTGTGCGGAAGGGCTCCGGAGACCTGGCTGGCGGGGCGCTGCATGGCGCTGCTTGAAGTCGAGAACCTCCGCCTCGCGTTTGGCGGCGTGGCGGCGCTCGATGGCGTCAGCTTCTCCGTACGGGAGGGGGCGGTGACCGGGCTGATCGGGCCGAACGGCGCGGGCAAGACAACGCTGTTCAACACGGTTTCCGGCGTGTATCGGCCGCGGTCGGGGCGCGTCGTGTTCGATGGGCACGACATCACGGGCCGGCCGCCGGAGCGGGTCACCAATGCGGGCCTGGTGCGCAGCTTCCAGATCGCGCGCGGGCTGCCGACGCTGACCGTCATCGAGAACCTGATGCTGTATGGCGAGGACCAGCCCGGCGAGGCGCTGTGGCAGGCGCTGGTGCACACCCAGGCGCTGCGGCGGCGGGAGGATGCGCTGCGGGAGGCGGCCTGGCAGATGCTGGGCCGGCTGGAGTTGCAGCATGTCGCAGACGAACTCGCCAGCGACCTGTCGGGCGGGCAGAAGAAGCTGATCGAGCTGGGCCGCGTGCTGATGCGGCGGCCGCGCATGGTGCTGCTCGACGAACCGGCCGCCGGGGTGAACCCTAGCCTGGCGCGGCATCTGGGGCAGCACATCCTGGCCTGCCGCGACGAGGGGATCAGCTTTCTGGTCGTCGAGCACAACATGGGGCTGATCGGCGACATCTGCGACGACGTGGTGGTGATGGCGGAGGGCAAATGCCTGACGCAGGGGGCATTCGAGGACGTTCGCAACGACCATCGGGTGCAGACCGCGTACATGGGCGGCAGCGTTTGAGCGCGCTGCATGTCGAGGGGGTCACGGCCGGGTATGGCGCGCATGACGAGATCCTGAAGGGGGTTGGGCTGCGCGTCGAACAGGGCGAGATCGTCGTCATCATCGGGCCGAACGGCGCGGGCAAGTCGACGCTGCTGAAGACGATCGCCGGGCTGCTGCGGCCGCGCGCGGGGGTGATCCGCTTCGGCGCGGAGGCAATCGGCGGGCTGCGGCCGCGGGAAATCTCGCGCCGGGGCATCGCCTATGTGCCGCAGGAGGCGAACATCTTCGGGTCCATGAGCATCAAGGACAACCTGGAGGTGTCGGGGTATCTCGACCGGCCCGGCTGGCGCGCGCGGGCGGCGGAGAACTTCCGGCGCTTCCCGCTGCTGGCCGCCCGGCCCGGCATCACCGCGCGCAGCCTGTCGGGCGGGCAGCGGCAGACGCTGGCGATGGCGATGGGGCTGATGGTGCACCCGTCGATGATGCTGCTGGACGAGCCCTCGGCGGGGCTGTCGCCGAAGGCGGCCGGGGAGCTGTTCGAGGCGATCCAGGCGATCGCCGCAGAGGGCATGACGATCCTGATGGTGGAGCAGAACGCGCTGGAGGCGCTGCGCATCGCCGGCCGCGCCTACGTGCTGGTCGACGGGCGCAACGCCGTGGATGGCGAGGCGGCGGCGCTGGCGGCGCAGCCCGATGTCCGGCGGATGTTCCTGGGTGCATAGATTTTTCAAACAACATGAGGGAAGAACCATGATCGACATCTCCACACGGCGTTCCCTGCTGGCCGGCGGCGCGGCGCTGGCCGGCGCCAGCCTGGTTCCCGGCCGGCTGTTCGCGCAGGACGGGCCGATCAAGCTGGGGGCGCTGGTGCCATTTAGCGGCGCGGGGGGCGCGTTCGGGCCGTCGATCCTGGCCAGCCAGCAGGTGGTCATAGACGAGGTCAACGCGGCGGGCGGCTTGCTGGGCCGGAAAGTGCTGCTGATCAGCGAGGACGACCAGACCAACGCCGAGAACGCCGTGCGCGCCGCGCACAAGCTGATCGACGTCGACGGGGTGCAGACCTTGATGGGCACCTGGGCCTCGGCGGTGTGCAGCGCGGTGGAGCCGCTGTGCTGGGAGGCCAAGGTGATGATGATCTGCATCGGCGCCGCGGACAGCATCACTCAGGCGGCGCATAACGGCTACGTCGCCCGCACCCAGCCGAGCACCACGCTCCAGACGGCGCAGTTCGCCAACTTCACGATCGCGGAGGGCGCCAAGTCGTTGTACATCCTGATGCCGCAGACGCCGTTCACCGAGCCGACGATCAAGATGATCACCGAGGCGGTGACGCCCAAGGGCATCAAGATCATGTCGGCGATCTACGACGCGAAGAAGACCAGCTATCGCTCCGAGGTCGATGCGATGATGCGGGCGCCGCCGGACATGCTGATGGCCGGCGGCTACCAGCCGGACACGGTCGTGCTGGCCAAGGACGTGTATCGGGCCGGGTTCAAGGGCAAGGTCATGGGCTATGCCTATGCGGTGAACGACCAGTTCATCGCAGGCGCCGGGCCAGAGTCGGCGGAGGGGTTCTACGCAATGGAGCCGGTGGCGGACGCCAAGTCTCCGGCGTATGCGCGGCTGCAGGCGAAGCTGAAGAAGGACTACCTCGATATCTACACCTGCCACGGCTATGACGAGGCGAATCTATGCGTGCTGGCGATGGCGGCGGGCAAGGCGGGCACCGGGACGGCGGTGCGCGACAACCTGCGCAAGATCGGCGACCCCGACGGCGTCAAGGTGGACAACGCGGTGGACGGCATGAAGGCGCTGGCGGCGGGCAAGACCATCAACTACCTGGGCGCGTCCGGCCCGTGCAAGTTCCTGCCGAACGGCGACGCGGCTTCGGCCACGTTCCGCTTCGCCGTCGTCAAGGGCGGCAAGCTGGTTCCGTACCGGACGCTTTGAGCCGTTGTCCGAGACGCTTGTCCAACTGGTTCAGCTTGTCCTGAATGGCGTCATGTCCGGCAGCGTGCTCGCGCTGCCGGCCATCGGGCTGACGACGATCTTCGCGATCCGGCGGTATCTGAACTTCTCGATCGCCGGGCACATGTCGATGGGGGCGTATGCGGGGTTCGTGGCCAATGTCGGCCTCGGCTGGCCGCCCTGGGCGGCGTTGCCGGCGGCGTTCGCGGTGGCCGGGCTGTTCGGCATCGCGACGGACTACGCGGCGCTGCGGCCGGTCATGCGGTATGGGCTGACCTTGGTCTCGGTCGCGTCCATCGCGCTGAACCTGGTGCTGGAGAACCTGATCCGGTTCTTCTTCGGCAGCGGCATCCGCAGCTACGACATCCCGATCGCGCGGGACTGGGCCTGGGGCGGGCTGCGGATCGGGCCGCAGTCGTTCGAGGCGCTGGTGATCGCGGCGGTGATCATGACGGTCCTGTTCGTGTTCCTGGCGGCGACGCCGCTGGGCAAGGCGATGCGCGCGGTGGGCGACAACCCGGTGCTGGCCGACATCAAGGGCATCGACCCCGAGCGGATGGGCCGCTTCGCCACTTTCGTGGCCATGGGGCTGTGCGGCGTGGGCGGCATGCTGCTGGGGCTGGAGACGTCGGTGGACCCTGAGCTGGGGTTCCATGTGCTGCTGTCGGTGTTCGCGGCCGCCGTTGTGGGCGGGCTGGGCAGCATTCCGGGCGCCGTGCTGGGGGCCGTGTTCATCGGGGTATTCGAGGAGCTGTCGCTGCTGGCGGCGCCGCCGTCGTACCGGTCGGTGATGGGGTTCGTGGCCATCCTGGTCATGCTGCTGGTGCGGCCGCAGGGCATCCTGGGCGGCGGGAGGAAATAGGCGATGCTCACCTACGTCGTCGCCATGCTGACGCTGGTCGCCATCTACGGGATCATGGGGCTGGGGCTGAACGTCATGTGGGGCATGGCGGGGATGGTCAATTTCGGCATCGCCGGGTTCTTCGCGCTGGGGGCGTACACGGCAGCGCTGACGGAGGCGCGGCTGGGGTTCTCGATCGCGGGCGGGATGGCGGCGGGGGCGGCGCTGACGGCGCTGGTCGCGGGTCTGGCGTGCCTGGGGCTGCGGCGGCTGCGCGACGACTATTTCTCGATCGTGACGCTGGGCATCGCGGAGGTGCTGCGGATCGTCGCCGACAACGAGATCTGGCTGACGCATGGCAGCGACGGCATCGGCAACATCCAGCAGCCGCTGCGCAGCGTGTTCGGGTCCGATTTCAACTACTTCTACCTGGGCCTGTGCGTCGTGCTGATGGCGCTGGCGTGGCTGGTGGCGGAGCGCGCCCGGGCGTCGCCGTTCGGGCGGGTGCTGCGGGCGCTGCGCGACGACCCGCAGGTGGCGGCGGTCGCGGGCAAGAACGTGGTGTGGTTCCAGGTGCGGGCGTTCGCGCTGGGCGGCGCGATGATCGGGTTGTCGGGCGCGCTGTATGGGCATTACACCCGCTACATCGCGCCCGACGTGTTCGTGCCGCTGCTGACGATCTACATCTTCCTGGCGGTGACGGTGGGCGGCAAGGGCAGTAACACGGGCACCGTCATCGGCACGTTGCTGGTGGTGTTCCTGCTGGAATCGACCCGCTTCGCCACCGAGATCCTGCCGGGGGTCAGCCCGGTGCAGATCGCCGCCGGGCGCGGCATGCTGATCGGCGTGTGCTTCCTGGCGATCCTGCAGCTGCGTCCCTGGGGCCTGCTGCGGGAGCCGGCTTTCCGCATACGTCGCGCCGCGGCGCCGCGCCTGGACCGGGGCGTCTAGAGCATGATCGCTTCAGGTAGATGAAGCGATCATGCTCTGGTTTGTTGATCAGAGCGGGATTGCTTCACGTTGCCCTACCTCGTCATCGCGAGCCGTT
>JAYUCA010000307.1:0-4972 GCA_043740535.1 Rhodospirillales bacterium
GCGGCCGTCCTGACCGGGCACGTAGTTCGCCGCGAAGCGAGGCCGCTGCGCGTCCGTCACATGGAACCCGGTTTCCGTCATGCCCAGGGGATGCAGCACGCGCCGGGTCAGGAAGTCCCCGAACTCCATGCCCGAGTGCACCGCGACCAGGCGCCCGGCCACATCGGTGGCGACGCTGTAGTTCCAGGCCGAGCCCGGCTGCGCCAGCAGCGGCATGCCGGCCACCTGCTCCACGACCTCTGCCAGCGACAGCTCGGATGTCTGGAAATCCACGCCGCCCGCCTGATACATCGCGCCCACGGCGGTCGGGATGAACCCGTAGCCCAGTCCGGCTGTGTGGGTCAGCAGGTCGCAGTACGTGATCGGCCGGGCGGCGGGCGCGGTCTCCCGCCCCTCGCCCTCCCATACCCGCATGCGGGCGAAGCACGGCAGCGCGGCGGCGATGGGGTCATCGAGCTGGAAGCGGCCCTCCTCATACAGCATCATCAGCGCGACGCTGGTCAGCGGCTTCGTCATCGAATAGAGGCGCACCACCGTCTCCGGCGCCATCGCCAACCCCCGCTCGCGGTCCGCCAGCCCCACGCTGTCGGCGTAGGCGAGGTGGCCCTTGCGGTGCACCATGACGGTCATCCCCGTCAGCCGGCCGCTGTCGATCCATCGTCGCATCCAGTCCCCGACACGGGACAGGCGGATGGGGTCGAGACCTACGCTCATCGGATCATGCATCATCGCGCATCCTTGCCGCCGCCCCCCACCTCGGGTCAACCTGTGGCCGACAACAAGGGATATTCGGAAATGATCAACGTCCTGGCCATCATCACCACAAAGCCCGGGCAGCGCGACGCCGTGCTGGCTGCCTTCCGCGCCAACATGCCCGCCGTGCATGCCGAAGACGGCTGCGTCGAATACGGCCCGGCGATCGACACGCCGGACGCGGGCAAGATGCAGACGCCGTTCGGGCCCGACACCTTCGTCGTCATCGAGAAGTGGGCGACGATGGACGCGCTCAAGGCGCACGCGGCGGCCCCGCACATGGCTGCCTACGGGGCACAGGTGAAGGAGATGCTGGCCGGCCGCGTCATTCACATCTTGAGTCCGGCTTAGCGCTTAACGCTTAGCGCTTAACGCTTTCTCACGTCATCCCCGGGCCTTTCCTGACCCGGGGACCCCGTCGAAACGGGGACACCGAGCGTCATACCAGCGAGATCCCCGTGTCAAGAAAGCCCGGGGATGACCGGCTCACTGACCCCCGGGAATGACGTTGTTAACTTATCCTGGAGATGACGCTCGGCGTCGGGATCGCGCATTCCGCGTCCTGGACGCGCTGCTCGCCCGCGTGTTCCAGTCCGTACGGCCTGTTCAACGACACGCTCGAAGCCAATATCCAGACTGCCCGCCCCGTCCGGACGGCTCGCGGCGGAGTAATTTTGGTAAAAGTCACAGCAAGTCATCCACGCCCTCTTGCAATCAGCGCGTAAATCAGGGACAGGGAAACTGTCCAAGCGTTCTGGCGGCTTCACACCGAAGCCCCGACAATTCGAAATCGAGACCTGATGGCAAACCCGGGAAATCGCGCACCACTTGCGCCGAATGCGCCGACCGAAGCACAAGCCGACGAAACCCGCATGCGGCGCGCCCTCGGCCTCACCGGCAGCGGTGGCGGACAGACGCCGCAACAGCGCCCGGAGCAGGCCCGCCAGCGCCACCGCTTCGTGCAGGATGGCGGCGTCCCCGTCGTGGTGCTGAACCACAAGACCGACACCGAGACGGCAGGGCTGCGCGAACGCATCACAAGCCTGGAAACCGCGCTCGAGTCGGAGCGTGCGTCGCACAAGGCCACCAAGCAGTCGCTCACGGAACAGCAAACCCTGGCCACCGCGATCCAGACCCGGCTGGTCCATGCCGAACTGGCCCACAAGGAGACGCTGGAGCAGGAGCGGACCCTCCGCCTCCATGCGCAGGAGGCTCTGGCCGCGATCCCGCCCCGCCGCGTCGGCCGTCCGCCGATGGTTCACGCCGCCGCCGCGGCGCCGGGCGAGCAAGCCGCCGCCGATGGTTCCGGGTCGGATCCCGAAGCCGGCCAGGACCCTCTTCCACCCAAGCCCAAGCGTGGCCGCCCGCGCAGCACGACCCCGCCTGAACCAAAGCCCGTCCGCTGGTGGACCCCTAGCTTCAAGGCCAAGATGAAAGCCTGACCCGGGTGGCAGGCACGATCCAGGTCGTCCGTCTACCGCACGGCGCCGGTCTGCCGCTTCCCGCCTACGCCACCGCCGGCGCCGCAGGCATGGACCTGCTGGCCGCCGTCGACGAACCGATGACCGTGCAGCCCGGCGGACGCGCGCTTGTGCCCACCGGCCTCGCCATCGCCCTGCCGCCGGGTCATGAACTTCAGCTGCGTCCCCGGTCCGGGCTCGCGCTGCGGCACGGCATCATCCTGCCCAACAGCCCCGCCACCATCGACGAGGATTATCGGGGCGAATTGCAGGTCATCGTCATGAATGCCGGGGACACTCCGTTCACGATCGAACGCGGCATGCGTATCGCCCAGGCCGTGCTGGCGCCGGTGACCCGGGCCACGTGGCAGGAGGTGACAGTCCTTGACGACACCGACCGCGGCGCTGGCGGATTTGGCAGCACGGGACGCTGAGATCGACATTCCGATCGTTCGTGGGGGATCGCAACCGCACGCCAACCGCCCGCCCGTCATCCCCGGCCCTGCCTGATCCGGGAATCCCATCGTCATTGGAATACGGAACCGCTCCACGCTGCCCGGTTTAACATGTGTGCAATAGCAATACATTACGTCATGGCCGGGCTTTACCCGGCCATCTCCGCGGCTCCGCCAGCACCGGATCGCGGAATTACTTCCAAACAGGCAGGTTGTATTCATGTGGGGTCGGCAGGCTGCCCAGCCGTGTGGAACAACTCACGCCGTAATTGAACAGCCACAATCGCACAGGCTGACAAGCACCCCGCAACAGGGTAACAGCCCCGGCATGAGGTAAGAACACGAGGCCGCATGTCCGAAACCGCCCATCCCGCGTTCCTGTCGGCGCGCCGCCTCCCCAACCTGATGGACCTCGTGGCCGGGACGCTCATCCTGGCCGCGGTGATCTATGTCGCCAGCATCGCCCGCTTCACGCTGGCCCCGCTCGACGCGCCCGAGGCCACCGCCATCAGCCTCGACCCCGCCAACCTGCCGAACTATGCCATCCGCACCACGCTGCGCATGTTCGCCGCCCTGCTGTGCTCGCTGCTGTTCACCTTCACCTATGCCACCTGGGCCGCCAAGTCGCGGCGCGCCGGGCTGATCCTGGTGCCGGTGCTCGACATCCTGCAATCCGTGCCGATCCTGGGCTTCCTGACCTTCACCGTCGTCTTCTTCATGAGCCTGTTTCCCGGCCGGGTGCTGGGGGCCGAGCTTGCCGCCATCTTCGCCATCTTCACCAGCCAGGCCTGGAACATGGCGTTCTCGCTGTATCAGTCGCTCAAGACCGTCCCTGCCGACCTCGACGAGGCTGCCCGCTGCCTTCGCCTGTCCGCCTGGCAGCGCTTCTGGCGGCTGGAAGTGCCCTTCGCCATGCCCGGCCTGGTCTGGAACACCATGATGTCCATGTCCGGCGGCTGGTTCTTCGTCGTCGCGTCCGAGGCGATCAGCGTTGGCGACACGACATTCAAGCTGCCGGGCATCGGCAGCTACGTGGCGCTGGCGATCGACCAGCGCGACATCGGCGCCGTGCTCTGGGCCATCTTCGCGATGCTCATCGTCATCCTCGCCTACGACCAGCTGCTGTTCCGCCCGCTCGTCGCATGGTCCAGCAAGTTCCGCTTCGAAACGACCGCCGCCGACACGGCCGAGGACCCATGGGTCCTGAAGCTGCTCCGTCGCACCCGCCTGCTGCGCACGCTGTCGGGCTACATCGGCTTTGTGTTCGACAGCTTCGGCGGCTTGCGCCTCTCGTTCCGGCGCAGCGCCCGCGCCACCATCCGCCGCGCGCCCTCCCGTCTGGGCGACGCCGCCTTCATCGCCGTTCTGGCGGCGGGCGTGGCCCTGGCGCTATGGAAGATCGTGACCTTCGCCAGCGAGACGCTGAACTGGACGGACCTCGGGGCTGCCGTCGGCCTCGGCCTGATCACCCTTGCGCGCGTCGTCGTGCTGATGATCCTGGCGACGGCGATCTGGGTCCCCATCGGCGTCTGGCTCGGCCTGCGTCCCGCCTGGGGCCGCCGCATCCAGCCGCTGGCGCAGTTCCTGGCCGCCTTCCCGGCCAACCTGTTCTTCCCCATCTTCGTCATCGCCATCGTGCATTTCGGCGTCAGCCCGGACATCTGGCTGACGCCGCTGATGATCCTCGGCACCCAGTGGTACATCCTGTTCAACGTCATCGCCGGCGCCAGCGCCTACCCCGGCGACCTGCAGGAGGCTGCGCGCAACCTCCAGGTCGGCGGTTTCCTCTGGTGGCGCCGCGTCATCCTGCCCGGCGTGTTCCCCTACTACGTGACCGGCGCCATCACCGCATCGGGCGGCTCCTGGAACGCCGCCATCGTCTCCGAGGTCGTCAGCTGGGGCGACACGAAGCTGGAGGCGCACGGGCTGGGCGCCTACATCGCGCAGGCCACGACCGACGGCAACACGCCGCGCGTCGTGCTCGGCGTCGCCGTCATGTCGTGCTTTGTCGTCGCGTTCAACCGCCTGCTGTGGCGGCCGATGTACGCCTTCGCCAGCCGCCGCCTCACGCTCGGATAGGACGCAGCCGATGGACCACCCTGCCGCCACACCCGTGAAGACCGACCTGATGCGCGTCCAGGGCGTCCGCCAGTCCTACCACAAGGACAGCGCGGCCGACCTGTTGGTGCTGGAGAACGTCGACGTCGATATCAAGACCGGCGAAATAGTCGGCCTGCTGGGCCGCTCCGGCTCCGGCAAGTCCACGTTGCTCCGCATCATCGCAGGCCTGCTATCCCCCACCGC
>JAYUCA010000308.1:0-6108 GCA_043740535.1 Rhodospirillales bacterium
GTCCAGCCCGCGTCCTTCAGCAGGCCGATCGCGCGGCGCAGCCCGTCGCGGTTGTTGCCCGATCCGTCGGTGGCCGCCAGCGTGAACGGCTCGGCAAGGACGCCCGGGGGGATATCCGCCCTGAACGGGTCCAGCAGTGCCAATTCGGCGGCATCCGGCAACCCCTTCGACTCGTTGCCGGTGTTGCCGAAATAGCTGGTCGTGCGCTCGTAGACGCCGAAGAACAGCGTCTTGTTCATCCACTCGAAGTCGAACACCTGGCCCAGCGCCTCCCGCACCCGCGCGTCCTTGAACTGAGTCCGCCGCGTGTTGAACACCCAGCCCTGGATGCCGATCGGCAGCTTGTGCTGGATCTCCTCCGTGCGGACCAGGCCGCGCTCGACGGCCGGGAAGTCGTACCCGGTCTTCCACTGCTTGCTGATGTTCTCCTGCCGGTAGTCGATCTGCCCGGCCTTGAACGCCTGGAACATCACCGTCGGGTCGCGGAAATACTCGATGCGGACCCGGTCGAAGTTGAACAGGCCACGCCCGGTCGGCCGGTCGCGCGCCCACCAGTTCGGGTCCCGCACGTAGGTGACGGTGCGCCCCAGCTCGAAGCCATCGACCTTGTACGGGCCGCTGCCCAGCGGCGGCTCGGTCAGCGGCTTCGTGAAGTCCCGCGTCGCCCACCAGTGCTTCGGCAGCACCGGCAGCCCGCCCATGGCCAGCGGCAGCTCCCGGTTCTGGTTCGACTTGAAGTGGAACACGACCCGGCGCTCACCTTCGGCGACGACGTCCTGCACGTCGGCATAGGCCACCCGGACGGACGGGCGGCCCTTCTCCATCAGCGTGTTGAACGTCCACACGACGTCGTCCGCGGTCACGGGATGCCCATCGGCGAAACGCGCCTCCGGGCGGATCTCGAAGGCGATCCACATGCGGTCGGCCGGCATCTCGATGGTGGCCGCAAGGTGGCCGTACCCCGTGTCGATCTCATCGGCCGAGCCGGTCAGCAGCGACTCCCACACGTGGCCGCCCGCGGTCCCGGACGCCGTGCCGCCGACCCCGGGCTGCCAGATGGCGCCCAGGCCGAGCGCCGGGTTGCCGCGCAGGATATACGGGTTGAAGCCGTCGAAGCTGCCGGTCATGCCGAACGCGACCTCGCCCCCCTTCGGCGCGTCCGGGTTCACGTAGGGAAAATACGGGAAGTCCGCCGGCAGGGCCGGGGTTCCCAGGATGGTCAGCGCATGGCTGCGGACCGGCGCCTGGGCGAACGCCGGTGGCGCCAGCAGCAGCAAGGCAAGCAGCAGGCGGCGCATCAGATGGCGTCTTCCAACAGGGCGATGGCAGGGTCGAGCAGGGCCGGGTCGCCGACCACCAGAACGCGGCCGTCGCCGTCGGGGTGCAGGGGCGCGCCGTCCCATCCGGTGACGCGGCCGCCCGCGCCTTCGATGATCGGCAGCAGGGCCGCCCAGTCCCACACCTTCAGCCCGGCTTCCGCGATCACGTCGATGCAGCCCAGCGCGACCAGGCCATAGGCGTAGCAGTCGCCGCCCCAGCTGGTACGCCGCGTCGCCGCCTGCAGCCGGCGCCACCGCACGGTCTCGTTCGGGTCGAAGATCTCGGGCGACGTGCAGGACAGCTCGGCCTGGTCCAGCGTGGCGCAGCGCCGGACGCCCACCTGGCCAGCCCCGCTGCGGAACGTGGTCGGCCGCCCGGCGGCGCCGACCCAGCGTTCCCCGCTGATCGGCTGGTCGATGATGCCCAGGATGGGCGTGGCGCCGTCCAGCAGCGCGATCAGCGTGCCGAACACCGGGCGGCCGGTGATGAAGGCGCGGGTGCCGTCGACGGGGTCCAGCACCCAGCGGTAACGGGCATCCGGCCGGTCGAGCCCGTACTCCTCGCCCAGGATGCCGTGGTCCGGGAACCGCTGGGCCAGCACCGCGCGCATCGCCTGCTCGGCGCTGCGGTCCGCGATGGTGACGGGGCTGCGGTCGTCCTTGAGGTCGGCCGCCACGCCGCGCCGGTAGAACGGCCGGATGACGGCGGCCGCCACGTCCGCGGCGGCCTCGGCAGCGTCGATGAAGGCGGGGGTCACGGGGTGGAGGCGCCCCCGGTGCAGCTACCGCGCGGGCGCAAGTTTCCGCACCTTCAGGGTGGCCGCGCGCGCCGACTGGGTCACGTTGAAGATCTCCAGCGTCTCCGCCTCGTCGTCCTGCACCGGCGTCAACGCCTGGTCCATGTAGTCCCGCGCGGCCGGGTCACGCTTCAACGCGCGCCGGACCCGGCCCATCCGCCAGATCATCCCCGCCAGCCTCAGGTGCTTGGTGACGATCCCCCAGGCATAGGCCGGGTAGAAGCGCCACGCCGGCTCCAGCGCCATGCCGGGCCGGCGGTCGGTGCGCACCTTCCGCCGCAGATATCCGCCCTGCAGCGGGTGCACGTGCTCCAGCGTCACGCAGCCCCAGAACCACAGCAGCAGGAACATCATCTTGCCCGGGCTGATCCGCCGCGCCACGGCCCGGCGCATGATCGTCTCCATGTGCTCCGGCGTGTAATAGGTCTCCCAGGCCAGCTTGTAGGCCTGCTCCCACTCCGCCTTGCTCATGCGGGGATGCGCCGTGCAGGCGTGCTCCAGGTCGTACTTGTTCATGTCGGGGTCCATCGCCACCCCGGCCGTGTGCAGCTTCTTGTGGTCCTCGCTGCCCGGCAGCGGCGTCAGGAAGAAGAACTCCAGCAGGTCCAGCGGCAGCTCCTTCTGCACGATCTTGATGCTGCGGACGATGCTTTCCAGCGTGTCGTTCGGGAAGCCCAGGATATACCCGGCATAGGTGAAGCAGCCGACGCTCTTCCACGCCAGCAGCATGTTGCGGTATTCGCCGATCCGGTTCTGCTTCTTCTTGGCGGCGATCAGGTTGTCCGGGTCGATGTTCTCAAGCCCGATGAACACCCGCTTGACCCCGGCCCGCGCCGACTTCTCGATGAACCCCGGTATCTTGTGGCACAGCGTGTCCACCTGGATCAGCAGGCCGAACTTCAGCCCTTCCACCTCCTGCAGGTGGATCATCCGGTCGTAGATCGGCTCCCAGTTGCGGTTCCGCGCGAAGTTGTCGTCGGTGATGAAGAACCGATCGACGCCCTGCGCCAGGTTCCGCCGGATCAGCGCCTCCACGTCGTCGGCGGTCCGGTAGCGCGACTTCCGGCCCTGCACGTTGATGATGGTGCAGAACGAGCACTGGAACGGGCAACCCCGGCCGGCGTCGAAGCTGCTGATCCGCCCCCCGGTCCGCTCGATCCGCTCCCGCGGCAGGAACGGCGGGGGCTGCCCCTCCATGCCCGGCAGATCGTCCATGTAGTTGTAAAGCGGCTTCAGCGCGCCGGCCGCGGCATCGAGCAGCACCTCGTCGAGACGCCCCTCCGCCTCACCGGCATACAGGCTGATGCCCAGATCCATCGCCTCCTGCAGATCCGCCGGCATCTCGGGCAGCATCGCCAGGCAGCCCGACACATGGAACCCGCCGATCGCCACCTGGATGCCGGCCGCGCGCAGCGTCCGGGCGATGTCCATCGCCCGCGGGAACTGGTTGGACTGCACGCCCACCAGCGCCACCAGGCCAACGCCGCCCGCCGCCGCGATGGATCGGGCGATCCGCCCGGGACGGACCCGCGTGTTCGTCTCGTCCGCCTCGAAGATGTCGATCGCCCCGCCCAGCACCCCACGGTCCCGGCAGTCGATTGCCAGCCCATACAGCGCGGCCAGCGTGTTCGACGGAATGGCGGAGCGATGCCACTGGATGACATAGCCGTCATCGTCGTAGTGCGAGGGCTTGACCAAGTGAAGCTGAAATCGCTGCGCCATCGATTCGCCTTTGCGCGATGCTCCAATCTCAATACGGCCCGGGGCCGGCAGAACGCAATTGCCTTCTGATCCCGGCACGTCATCCCCGGGCCTGCTTGACCCGGGGATCCCGTGGCCACGTCGCCCGGCGCGCCAGGCTCTCCTACTGCCCCACAGCCGACCCCGCAGGCCGCCGGTTGTCGTTCGCCCCGTAGATATGGCCCGGCCGCATCGCCCCGCCGGACCGCGAATCGTTGCCCGATGAGGCCGGCCCATCCAATGACCCGGCAACCGGCAGCACGATGATCTCAGCCGCCCCCCAAGGCGTCTGCTCGACGATCTTGTAGCCCATGCCCTCGAGGATGCTCCGCGTGTCCGGCGACAACGCGAACGGCTCCACAAACAGCGTGTCCGGCAGCCATTGCATGTGGATCCGCGGCGCGTCGACGGCCTCCTGCGGCTGCATGCCGTGATCGATCATGTTCAGCGCCGTCTGCAATGTGATGGTGATGATCCGCGAGCCCCCCGGGCTGCCCAGCACCATCGCCACCTTGCCGCCCCGCGTCACGATCGTGGGCGCCATCGACGACAGCGGACGCTTGCCCGGCGCGATCGCGTTGGCTGCGCCCTGCACCAGGCCAAACAGGTTCGGCACCCCAGGCTTCACGGTGAAATCGTCCATCTCGTTGTTCAGCAGATACCCGGTGCCGGGGGCGATCACCCCGGCGCCGAAAATGCCGTTCACCGTGTAGGTCACCGCCACCGCGTTCTCCGCCGCATCGGCGACCGAGTAATGGGTGGTCTCGGTGTGCTCGTGCGGGATCGACCCCGGCTGCACGTCCCTGGATGGGGTCGCCCGGTCCGGCTCGATTTGCGCGCGGATCGCCGCCGCGTAGTCCTTGCTCAACAGCCGGTCGATCGGGTTGCTCACGAACGCCGGGTCACCGAGATAGGTGTTGCGATCCATGAACGCGTGCCGCATCGCCTCGGCCATCAGGTGGATCGAACGCGCCGAGTGGAACCCCGCCGCCTTCATGTCGTACCCCTCGAGGATGCCCAGGATCTCGCACAGCGCCACCCCGCCCGACGACGGCGGCGGCGCGGAGCTGAACACGTAGCCGCGATAGGTGCAGCGCACCGGCGCGCCCTCGGTGACGCTGTAGCCGGCGAAGTCCGCAGCCGTCAGCACGCCGCCATGCGCCCTGGACGCCGCCTCGACGGCCTGCGCCCGCGCGCCCTTGTAGAAGGCATCCGGCCCTGTCAGGGCGATCGCCTCCAGCGTGTCCGCCAGCGCGCTTTGCACCATCCGGTCGCCGGGCATCAAGGCGCTGCCATCGGCACGGAAGAACACCTTTGCCGCCTCCGGATCGGCCTTCAGGATCGTTGCGCCGGCATCGATGATGTCGGTATCCGCCCGCAGCAGCACGAACCCCTCACGCGCCAGCCCGATGGCCGGCGCCATGACCTGCGCCCGCGTCATCGTGCCGTATTCCCGCAGCGCCGTGTCGAGCCCCAGCACCGTCCCCGGCACGCCGGCCGCCAGATAGCCCCGCAGGCTGGCCCCCGGAACCGGCATGCCGCCCTCGTCCAGATACATGTCCCGGCTGGCCGCGGCCGGCGCGGTTTCGCGGAAGTTGATGAACGTTTCGCGGCCATCGGCCAGGTGGATGACCATGAACCCGCCGCCGCCGATGTTCCCGCAACACGCGTTGGTGACCGCCTGGGCATACCCCACGCCGACCGCCGCATCGATGGCGTTGCCCCCGTCCCGCAATATCCGCGCGCCGATCTCCGATGCCAGGTGCTGCGAGCTGACGACCATCCCCCGATCCCCCTCCTCCGCCGGGCGTGACGCAGCCAAAACGCCGTGCGCCGTGATCAGGGCCAGCACCGCAGCGCCGAAAATGACGATGGATCTCATGGCGAACTTCTCCCCAACACGTAGGGTGCACCGCCTCTTGGCATTGCACCACCTCTCCGCGGGACGGTAACTGCTCAACCCGCCTGTATCTGATGTGTGCCGAAAGCTTCGGATAAGGCTCTTGACACGGTAACGGGCGAGTCGATTCAAGGTGGTGGTGCCCCTGCCGCCCAACCTTTCCAAGCTTACCTCCAGCGAGAAGGATGCGCTGATCCTGTCACTGGCGGCGCAGTTGCAGGCGGCACTTGCCCGCATCGCGGCGCTGGAGAAGCAACTGGAAAGGCTGCTCTCGCCGCCCAAGACGCCGGACAACTCGAGCCTGCCGCCGTCGAAGGGTCAGAAGCCGAACCATCCCGACAAGCCTCAGAGC
>JAYUCA010000309.1:0-2088 GCA_043740535.1 Rhodospirillales bacterium
CTGCGGTTCGAGTTCAACGCGTCTGGAATACCACTGCCGGCTCGCCGCAGCAGGTTCCGAGGAGTAGAGACCCATGGCGAAGACATCGTCGGTGAACCGCAACCTGAAGCGGGAGCGCATGACGGCCCGCGACAAGGCCAAGCGGGCCGAGCTGAAGGCGCGGGTGATGGACCGCGGCGCCGCAGTCGAGGAGCGTTTCGAGGCGTCGATCAAGCTGGCGCAGCTGCCGCGCAACGGGGCGGCGGTGCGGGTTCGCCTGCGCTGCGCGCTGACCGGCCGGTCGCGCGGCAACTACCGCAAGTTCAAGCTGTCGCGCGGCATGCTGCGGCAGTTGGCGAACACCGGGCAGTTGCCCGGCGTCGTCAAGGCGAGCTGGTAGGAGCGCGCGATGTCGATGTCCGATCCGATGGGCGACATGATCACCCGCATCCGCAACGCGCAGCGCAGCCGCCATGCCACCTGCGTGGCCCCGGCGTCCAAGCTGCGCGCCAACGTGCTCGAGGCGCTGAAGCGCGAGGGCTTCATCCGCGGCTACTCCGCCGAGGAGCAGCGGCCTGGCGTGGCGCTGCTGCGCATCGAGCTGAAGTACAACGAGGGGGAGCCGGTGATCAAGGAGATCACCCGCGTCTCCAAGCCCGGTCGACGGGTGTATTCGAAGATCAAGGAGCTGCCGCGGGTGTATGCGGGGCTTGGCGTTTCGATCCTGTCCACGCCGCGCGGCGTGTTGAGCGACGGCGAGGCGCGCGCGGCCAATGTGGGCGGCGAAGTGCTGTTCCGCGTCTTTTAAGGGGGGGTGCAACGATGTCTCGCGTAGGCAAGTATCCCGTCGAGCTTCCGGCGGGCGTCACGATGGCCCTGGCCGGCCGCGTGCTTCAGGCCAAGGGCAAGCTGGGTTCGCTCAGCCTGGCCCTGACCGACCTGGTCGATGCGTCGATCGAGGACAACAAGGTGACCGTCACGCCGCGGACCGGCGCGACGCAGAACCGCATGATGTGGGGCACGACCCGCGCGCTGGTGGCCAGCATGGTCAAGGGCGTGTCGGAAGGGTTCTCGAAGACCATGGAGATTACCGGGACGGGTTTCCGGGCCTCGGTGCAGGGCAAGAACCTGGTGATGAACCTCGGTTTCTCGCACGACGTGGTGTATCCGGTGCCCGAAGGCATCACGATCACCACGCCGAAGCCGACGGCGATCGTCGTCACCGGCATGGACAAGCGCCAGGTCGGTCAGGTGTCCGCCGAAATCCGCTCCTACCGTCCGCCGGAGCCCTACAAGGGCAAAGGGGTAAAATTCGAGGGCGAGCAGATCCGGCGCAAGGAAGGCAAGAAGAAGTAAGATGGCTGCTTCAATGGAACTCAAGATGCGGCGGCAGCAGCGTTTGCGCTACCAGCTGCGTCAGAAGTCGGCGGGGCGGCCCCGGCTGTCGGTCTTCCGGTCGGGCAAGCATATCTATGCCCAGGTCATCGACGACGCTCTGGGCACGACCCTGGCCGCTGCATCGAGCCTGGACAAGGGCCTGAAGGCCGAGCTGAAGACCGGCGCCGACCGCGGCGCCGCAGCGGTGGTCGGCAAGCTGGTCGCCGAGCGTGCGGTGGCTGCCGGAGTGACCAAGGTCGTGTTCGACCGCGGGGCTTATCTGTATCACGGCCGCGTCAAGGCGCTGGCCGACGCCGCCCGCGAAGGCGGGCTGGCGTTTTGAGGACATAAACGATGGCACGGGAAGCACGGGAAGGCGGCGGCAACCGCGGCGGCCGGGATCGGGACCGCGGCGGCCGCGAGGACCGCGACGGCGACGACCTGATCGACAAGCTGGTCACGATCAACCGCGTGGCCAAGGTGGTGAAGGGCGGACGCAGGTTCGCGTTCGCCGCCCTGGTGGTGGTGGGCGACCAGAAGGGCCGCGTCGGCTATGGCGCCGGCAAGGCGCGGGAGGTGCCGGAGGCGATCCGCAAGGCGACCGAGCGGGCCAAGCGGGCGCTGATCCGGGTGCCGATGAAGGAAGGCCGCACGCTGCACCATGACGTGGAGGGCGTGTACGGCGCCGGTCACGTGGTGCTGCGCTCCGCCACGGCGGGCACCGGCATCATC
>JAYUCA010000310.1:0-10291 GCA_043740535.1 Rhodospirillales bacterium
CGATGGTGGGCGGCGACAAGGCCGAGGCGGTCAAGGCGCTGGGCGCCGATCGCGTCATCCCGCGCGACGCCGATCTGGTGGAGCGATTCGGCGAAAGCCACTTCGATACGGTGGTCGATGTGGTCGGTGGCACGCAGTTTGCCGGGCTGTTGCAATGCCTGAAGCCAGGCGGGCGCTATGCCGTCGCGGGTGCGATCTCCGGGCCGATCGTCGATCTTGATCTCAGGACGCTCTATCTCAAGGACCTGCGCCTGATCGGCTGTACCGTGCTGGAACCCGAAGTCTTCCCCAATCTTATAGGCTACATCGAGCGCGGCGAGATCAAGCCGGTGCTGGCCGCGACCTACCCGCGCGCTCAGATCGTTGCGGCGCAGGAAGCGTTCCTGACCAAGCGCCACGTCGGCAAGGTCGTGCTGGTCTAGTCGACAGTTTCGAGCAGGTCGCCGATCCGCCCGACCATCTCGTCAATGTGGGCTTTCTCCAGGATCAGTGGCGGCGAAAGCGCGATGATGTCGCCGGTCACGCGGACCAGCAGGCCGGTATCGAAGCAGCGGTGGAACAATTCCATCGCGCGCTTGCCCACCTGTCCGCTGCGTGGTTCGAGCTCGATCCCCGCGACGATGCCCAAGTTGCGCACATCGATCACGTGGCGCTTGCCCTTGAGGCTGTGGACCGCGTTCTCCCAATAGCCCGATAGATCGGCCGCGCGCTCGAACAGCCGCTCGTCGCGGTACAGGTCGAGCGTGGCGAGGCCCGCCGCGGCAGCCAGCGGGTGGCCCGAATAGGTATATCCGTGAAACAGCTCGATCCCGTCGGGGCCGCCTTCGACCACGGCATCATGGATCGCGCGGCTGAACGCCACCGCGCCCATCGGCACGGCGGCGTTGGTCAGGCCCTTGGCCATCGTGATCACGTCGGGTGTCACGCCCAGCACTTGCGCGGCGGTGGCGCCGCCAAGCCGGCCGAACGCGGTGATCACTTCGTCGAAGATCAGCAGGATGCCGTGCTTCGTGCAGAGCTGCCGCAGCCGTTCCAGGTACCCCACGGGCGGCACCAGCACGCCGGTGCTGCCGGCCACCGGCTCCACCATCACGGCGGCTATCGTGTCCGCGCCGTGCAGCGCCACCAGGTTTTCGAGCACGTCGGCGAGGTGCGCGCCGTGCTCCGGCTGACCCTTGGCGAAGGCGTTGCGGGCGAGGTCGTGCGTGTGCGGAAGGTGATCGACATACGGGAGCTGCGCGCCGAACTGCTTGCGGTTGGGGCCGATGCCGCCGACGGAGATGCCGCCGAAGCCGACGCCGTGGTAGCCACGCTCCCGCCCGATCAGGCGGACGCGCTGGGCGTCGCCGCGGGCGCGGTGGTATGCCAACGCGATCTTCAGCGCGGTGTCGGCGCTCTCGCTGCCGGAGTTGGTGAAGAACACTTTTTCCAGCGGCGCCGGCAGGATCTCGGCAAGGCGGGCGGCGGCCTGGAAGGCGATCGGGTGGCCCATCTGGAAGGCAGGTGCGAAGTCCAGAATGGCGGCCTGCTTCTGGATCGCCTCCACGATCTCTCGCCTTCCGTGCCCGGCGTTGACGCACCACAGCCCGGCGGTGCCGTCCAGGATCTCTTTGTTGTCGTTGGTGTAGTAGTACATGCCCTCGGCGCGGGCGAGCATGCGGGGGGCCTGCTTGTAGGTGCGGTTGGCCGTGAACGGCATCCAGAAGGCTTCGAGGTTGTTCGGACGGCTGATCTCGTTCATGGCGGGTCTCCGGACAGGGTGCAAATGTCGCGCTTTGGCACGCATGGCGCAAGCGTGGCATGGTCCGGCCGTTTCCTGGGAAGGAGGGGTTCATGGCTGAAGGGCGCCTGTTCATCGGCAACCGCCGCTACTCGTCGTGGTCGCTGCGCGGCTGGCTGGCTGTGCGGCTGGCGGGGCTGGACGTAGCGGACGTGGTCATTCCGCTGCAGGGCGGCGGACCGGACAGCGTGGTGGCAAAAAGCACGCCGAGCGGGCTGGTGCCGTATCTGGAGCATGACGGCATCAAGGTGTGGGAGACGCTGGCCATCTGCGAGTATTGCGCAGAAAAGCAGCCGGCGCTGTGGCCCGAGGGGCTGGCCGCGCGCACCCATGCGCGGGCGATCAGCGCCGAGATGCACGCAGGGTTCCGCGGCGTGCGGCAGGCTATGCCGATGGTGCTGGGCCGCGATGCCGCCGGGGTGGGGCGGACGGAGGCGGCGCTGCTCGACATCGCACGGATCGAGGCGATCTGGCGGGAGGCGCGGGCGGCGTATGGGGCTGGCGGGCCGTTCCTGTTCGGCGCCGGGTTGAACGCGGCGGATGCGATGTTCGCGCCGGTGGTGTGCCGGTTCCTGACCTACCAGCCGGAGATCGCCGATGACACGGCGGCGTATTGCGCGGCGGTCCGCGGGCATCCGCTGATGGAGCAGTGGTATGCGGCGGCGGCGGCGGAACCGGTGGCCTGGCGGCTGGCGCATTACGAGAACTCCGTTTGATCACGCTGGATCATGCGGGACTGGCAGGGCCGGACATCGGGGCGCTGCATGCGCAGTATCAGGCGCTGGGCTTCACGCTGACGCCGCTGGCGCGGCAGTCCGGCCGGCTGCGAGCGGACGGCCCGGTGGAGCCGTGGGGCGCCGCCAACCGCTGCGCGATGCTGCGCGACGGGTATATCGAGCTGCTGGGCATCGTCGATGCGGCGCTGCCGGCGAACAGCATCGACCGCTTCATCGCGCGCTACGCCGGGCTGCACATCCTGGCGCTGGGCATCGCGGACGAACAGGCGGCGCTGGCCCGGCTGCGCGCAGCGGGGCTCGATATCCCCGGCGTGCTGCACCTGGTCCGCCCGGTCGACGGCGCGGACCCGGACGGGCTGCAGGCGCGGTTCGCGCGGCTGCCGCTGCCCGACGCGCCGGAGGGCCGCATCCAGCTCATCCGCCATCTGACGCCCGAGGCGATCTGGCAGGAGCGGTTCATGGTCCACCCGAACCGGGCCGTGGCGCTGGAGGCGATGGTGCTGGCGGTGGCCAACCCGGCCGAAACCGCAGCCCGGCTGTCGCGCCTGGCGGGCCGCCCCGTGACGCCCGATCCGGCGGGTGGATTTGCCTTGGCCCTGTCCCGCGGCCTGGTGCGGGTGCTGGACCCGGAGGCGCTGGGCGGCGTGCTGCCCGGCGTGCTGCCGCCCGCGCTGCCGTTCATGGCGGGGATCGTCGTGCGGACGGATGACGCGGCGGCGGCGGCGCGGGCGTTGACGCCCGGGCTGGTGCAGGCGCCCGGCGGCTGGATGGCGCCGCCAGGCCTGGCCGGGGGGGCCGCGGTTGTCTTCTGCTGACGTCGCCATCGTTCTGCCGCCGAAGGAAGGATTTGCGGCCGAGGCGGTCGGCGCCATCGGCCTGCTGGTGGAGCGCCTGGTGCGCGCCGGGGCAGAGGGGGTCGTGCTGGGCCGGGCGCATGCGGGGGCGACGTTTCCCGGCATCCGGTTCGTGCCGGTGCGGCCCGGGCTGGGTTTTAGTGCCGCCTCGCGCTACGCCGCCGGGGTCGCGGGGGCGGTGCGGCGGCTGCGTCCCGCGTTGATCGAGGTGCACAACTGGCCTGAAATCGCGCTGCGGCTGTGCCGGCTCGGGCGGCCCGTCAGCCTGATCCTGAACAACGACCCGCAGACCATGCGCGGGGCACGGACGGCGCAGCAGCGAGAGGTTCTGCTGAAGGCGCTCGCCGGCGTCGCGACCTCATCCGACTGGCTGCGGGAGCGGCTGCTGAGCGGCGTGGCGGCGCCGGTGCGGGCGCCGGTGGTGCTGCCGAACTGCATCGACATGCCGCCGCCGCCATCGACCGGGCGGGAGAAGCTGATCCTGTTCGCCGGGCGCATGGTGGCCGACAAGGGCGCCGACGCCTTCGTCGCCGCCTGCGCCACCGTGCTGCCGCGGCTGCCGGGGTGGCGGGCGGAGATGATCGGCGCGGACCGGTTCCGGCCGGACAGCCCCGAGACGCCGTTCCTGCGCGCCCTGCGGCCCCAGGCCGCGGCGGCGGGGGTCGTGCTGCACGGGCACCAGCCGAACCCGGTCGTGATGGACGCGATGCGCCGGGCGGCGATCGTGGCGGTGCCGAGCCGCTGGGCCGAACCCTTCGGCATCGTGGCGCTGGAGGCGATGGCCAGCGGCGCGGCGTTGGTGTGCGCGCCACGAGGGGGATTGCCGGAGGTCGCCGGGGACGCGGCGCTGTATGCCGATCCGGACCGGCCCGGCGCGCTGGCCGAGGCGCTGCTGGATCTGGCCCTGGACGAGGGCCGCCGCGGCGCGATGGCGGCGGCCGGGCGGCGGCGGGCAGAGGGGTTCGGCGCGCCCGAGGCAGCGCAGCGGCTGTTGGCGTTCCGGCGCGCGGTGCTGGCGTGATGCGCTGGATCGACCGCGGCGGCGTCGTTCTGACGCTGGGGCTGCCGCTGTTCCTGCTGCACGGGCGCGGCATCGCCGAGGCGCTGGTGGTGCTGATCGCGGCCCTGTTCCTGGTGCAGTCGGTGGTGCGGCGGGACTGGGGTTGGCTGCGGCTGGCGTGGGTGCGGATAGGGCTGGCGTGGTGGGCGTGGGTGATGCTGTGCTCGGCGCCGCACGGGGCGATGGCGCTGGGCCAGGCGGCCGGGCTGGGGCGGTTCCTGCTGCTGGTCGCCGCACTGGAGCACTGGGCGCTGCGGCTGCCCTCGGTGCGGCGGTGGCTGGCGACGCTGCTGCGCTGGTCGGCCTGGTATCTGATGGCGCAGTCGCTGCTGCAATTTGCGACCGGACGCAACCTGTTCGGCTTCCCGCGCGGGGCGGATGGGGAGCTGACGGGGCCTTACAAGAATCCGCGGGCCGGCGCCCCGCTGTCGCGGCTGATCCTGCCGGCGGTGCTGCCCGTGGCGGACCGCCTGCTGATCCGCGGCGGCTGGTGGCCGATGGCGGCGCTGGCGCTGCTGCCGGCATCCGTGGGCGTCGTCGTGCTGATCGGGCAGCGCATGCCGCTGCTGCTGACGCTGCTGGGGCTGTTCGTGACGGCGCTGTTCCTGCCGCGGCTGCGGGGGCTGGTGCTGGCGGCCTGCGGGCTCAGCATGTTCCTGCTGGCGATGACGTCGGTCGTGGCGCCGCCCACCTTCAACCGGCTGGTGACCAAGTTCTCGGCGCAGATGCAGCATTTCCCGGACAGCCATTACGGGCAGATCGGCGCCCGGGCCCTGCGCATCGCCGAGGCGCAGCCGGTGCTGGGCGCCGGGTTCGACGGATTCCGGGCGGAATGCGAGGATCCCGCCTATTTCCATGGCTGGGACGGCGGCGACGGCGGCGGGGCTGCCATATGCGTGCAGCATCCGCACAACTTCTATCTGCAGGCGCTGGTGGAAGGCGGGGTTCCAGGCCTGGTGCTGTTCACGGCGCTGGCGGTTTCCTGGATGCTGCGGCTGTTCCAGGGGCTTTGGCGCCAGCCGGACCCGCTGCGGGTGGGGCTGTTCGTGGCGGCGCTGATCCACCTGTGGCCGATCGCGTCCAGCACGGCGTTCACGTCGATGCCGCTGGGCGGGTGGTTCTTCGTGCTGCTGGGGTTGGGCCTGGCTGAAACAACGCACTATATCACGCGCACGGCTGCAATGAGGGTTTGAGCGATGTCCGAGACACTGGTTCCTGTGACGGTGCTGACCGGCTACCTGGGCGCAGGCAAGACGACGCTGCTGAACCGCATCCTGAGCGAGAACCACGGCAAGAAATACGCCGTGGTGATCAACGAGTTCGGTGAGCTTGGGGTCGACAACGACCTGGTCGTGGACACCGACGAAGAAGTGTTCGAGATGAACAACGGCTGCATCTGCTGCACCGTGCGCGGCGACCTGATCCGTATCCTGGGCGGCCTGATGAAGCGGCGCACGAAGTTCGACGGCATCATCATCGAGACCACCGGCCTCGCTGACCCGGCCCCTGTCGCGCAGACCTTCTTCGTCGACGACGGCGTGCGCGCCCGCACCCGGCTGGACGCCATCGTGACGGTGGTGGACGCCAAGAACCTCCTGGCGCGCCTGGCGGACAGCCACGAGGCGACCGAGCAGATCGCCTTCGCCGACGTCATCGTGCTGAACAAGACCGACCTGGTGACCGAGGCGGAGCTGGAGACGGTCGAGGCGCGCATCCGCGGCATCAACAAATACGCCCGCATCCACCGCACGATCCGCTCGGCGGTGCCGATCGATCAGGTGCTGAACCAGGGCGCCTTCGACCTGGCCCGGGTGCTGGAGCGGGAGCCGGCGTTCCTGGAGAACACGGATCACGAGCACAACGAGGACATCAGCAGCATGAGCTTCGAGGTGTCGCGGCCGATCGACCCGGAGCGGTTCAACCAGTGGATCGGCGCGCTGCTGGCCGAGAAGGGCGGCGATATGCTGCGGACCAAGGGGATACTGGGCTACCCGAACGAGGACCGGCGCTTCGCGTTCCAGGCGGTCCACATGATGGCGGACGGGGACTTCATCGGCCCATGGCCGGAGGGTGCGGAGCGGCGCAGCAAGCTGGTGTTCATCGGCCGGAACCTGAACCGGCCGCAGTTGCGGCGGGGGTTCGAGGCGTGTCAGGTGCCGGGTTGAACCTCGGCCGCCGGCCAGACGGCGCACGCCTGCTTCCCCCCTCCCTGAAGAAGGGAGGGGAGCGACTTTGGCCGTTCTCCGTTGCCACACCGTCATGGCCGGGCTCCGCCCCGGCCATCCACGCGCCAGCAGCCGCTCGGGCGTCGGTGATGGAAGTGCGATGTTTCTGCCTCGTGCCTTCTATCCCGCTGAACCGCGTGGATGCCCGGGTCAGGCCATATCATGACGATATCGGAACGAGCCCGCCCTGTGCGATCACCCTTCTGATGAAGGGAGGGGGGCAACTTGGGCCGCCGCCCCCCCGTGAAGCCGCGGGGGGAGGAGCGCGATGATCGACCCAGACTTCGTGCTGAACGACCGCGGCGTCAGCCGGGCGCTCGACGAGTTCGTCGTCAGCGCCGCCTTCGGCCGCAGCGGCGGCGCGGCCGCGTTCGCCATGGGCGACGGCACGCTGCGCATCGCCCCGCCCGAGGGCGAATGGATCACCGCCGCCCCGCATGACGGCGCCGTGCTGGCCATGGCGGCGGCGGCCGGCGGCTGGGTGACAGGGGGCGACGACGGGCGCTTTTGCCGCACCGCAGCCGACGGCGCCGTCACCGTCATCGGCGCATTCGGGTCGAAATGGGTCGAGCAGGTTGCCGCCTGGAGCGACGGGAAAACGGGCGTGGTCGCGTGCAGCGTCGGCAAGACGATCCACGTTTTCGGCGCCGACGGGGCGAAGCTGAAGGAACTGGCGCATCCGTCGACCGTCAGCGGCATCGCCTTCGACGCCAAGGGGAAGCGGATCGGCGCGTCGCACTACAACGGGGCCACGTTGTGGTTCGTCGGCGCCAAGGTGGACAGCCCGCGCACGCTGGAATGGAAGGGCAGCCATATCGGCGTGGCCATCCATCCGGGCGGCGATGCGGTGGTGACCGCGATGCAGGAGAACGCGCTGCACGGCTGGCGGCTGGCCGACGGGCAGCACATGCGGATGAGCGGCTATCCGTCCAAAACGGAAAGCATCAGCTTCAGCCGCACCGGCAAGTGGCTGGCGACGTCGGGGGCGGAAAGCATCGTGTTGTGGCCGTTCTTCGGCGGCGGCCCGATGGGCAAGGCCCCGATGGAATTGGCGGGCGGCGACAACGTGACGTGCACGCGGGTGGCGTTCCATCCGCAACACGACATGGTGGCGGCCGGGTTCTCGGACGGGCTGGTGATCGCGGCGGATGTGGTGACGGAGCGTGTGCTGCCGATGGCGGCGCCGGGGCGGGGCGCGGTCTCGGCGCTGGCGTGGTCGCCGGACGGCACGCGGCTGGCGTTCGGGACGGAGACTGGGTTCGCCGCCCTGGTGGACCTTTCGAAGCGATGAGGGAGATGGTCATGGACAAGATCACGACGCAGGGCATGCGGATGCCGAAGCTGGGCCTGGGCACCTGGCGGCTCAGCGGAGAGCCCTGCACGGCAGCGGTCACGATGGCGCTCGGCCTCGGCTACCGGCACATCGACACCGCCGAGATGTATGGCAACGAGGAGGCGGTGGGCGAGGCGCTGGCGCACGCGGGCGTGCCGCGCGCCGACATCCACCTGACCAGCAAGGTGTGGTGGGAGAACCTGGCCCCGGCCGCGATGGAGAAGGCCGTCGATGCCAGCCTCAAGAAGCTGCGGACCGATTACGTGGATCTGTATCTGGTGCATTGGCCGGCGCCGGGCATGGACCTGAGCCAGGTCATGGCGAGCCTGGCGGCGATCAAGGACAGCGGGCGGGCGAAGGCGATCGGGGTCGCCAACTTCACCACGACGCTGATCACCCAGGCGGCGGCGATGGCGCCGGTCGCGTGCAACCAGGTCGAGTATCACGTGCTGCTGGCCCAGACGAAACTGCTGGGCGTCATGCGCGGCCTGGGGATCCCGCTGGTCGCCTATGCGCCGCTGGCACAGGGCCGGCTGGCCGAGCACGCAAGCCTGCAGTCGATCGCCGCCAGGCACGACGCGAGCCCGGCCCAGGTGGCGCTGAAGTGGTTGCTGGATCAGGATGGGGTCGGGGCGATCCCGAAGGCGTCGCGGCGGGAAAGCCAGCAGGCGAACCTGGACGCGCTGAACATCAACCTGGACGAAGCGGACCGCGCCGCGATCGCAGCACTGCCGAAAGACAGCCGCTACGTTCAGCCGGGGTTTGCGCCGGTATGGGACCAAGGTTGAGCGACGGCGGCACGAACGTTATCCGAGGATGATGATACCGCTCTAAACGTCCAAATTCGCCACCTTGAGCGCATTGCCCACGATGAAGTCGCGCCGGGGTTCCACGACGTCGCCCATCAGGGTCGAGAAGACCTGGCCGGCCTCCTCTGCATCGCCCACGCGGACCTGCAGCAGCGTGCGGACCACCGGGTCCAGCGTCGTCTTCCAGAGCTGTTCCGGGTTCATCTCGCCCAGGCCCTTGAATCGCTGGATCGACAGGCCTTTACGGCCTTGGCCGATCATGCGGTCGAAGGCGGTCGACGGGCCGGCGACTTTCACCTCGGTCTTGTCCAGCGCCAGCGTCGCCGGTTCGCTGAACCGTTTCATCAGCGTCTCGGTGCGGTCCGCCAGCCAGCGGGCCTCGCTGCTTCGCAATGACCCGGCGTCGATGCTGTGCCATTCCGCGACGCCGCGCACGACCCGGGCCAGGTGCAGGCCGCGCGTGTCCGCCGTCACCTTCCATGTGCGTTCGTTGACCATCGAGAGCGCGTTCAGCCGCCGGACGAGTTCGTTGCTGACGGACATCGTCTGGTTCGGGTCCGTGGTCAGCGCGCCGACGATGGCGGCCTGTTCGACCAGCCAGGTGGGCACGCTGCTGCTCAGCCGGCGGACGTTGCCGGCGGCCTCACGCAACCAGGCCAGCTCGGGGGCCATGTCGTCACCGGCGAAATGCGAGCCGTCGGCGTAGTCGATCCGCGCCTCGGCCAGCGCCTTGCCGAGCAGATAGTCCTCGAGTGCGGCGTCGTTCTTCAGATACCGCTCGTCATTGCCGCGTTTCGCGCGGTACAGCGGCGGCTGGGCGATGTACAGGTGCCCGCGGGCGATCAATTCCGGCATCTGGCGGAAGAAGAATGTCAGCAACAGCGTGCGGATATGGCTGCCGTCGACATCGGCGTCCGTCATGATGTTGATGCGGTGGTAGCGCAGCTTGGTGATGTCGAAGCCGCCTTGTTCTGGCTCGCCGGGGCCGATGCCGGTGCCCAGCGCGGTGATCAGCGTGCCGATCTCGGCACTGCCGAGCATGCGGTCGAACCGGGCGCGCTCCACGTTCAGGATCTTGCCCTTCAGCGGCAGGATCGCCTGGAACTTGCGGTCGCGGCCCTGTTTGGCGGACCCGCCGGCGCTGTCGCCCTCGACGAGGAAGATCTCGCACTTGGCAGGGTCCCGCTCCTGGCAGTCGGCCAGCTTGCCGGGCAGGGTGCTGACGTCGAGCACGCCCTTGCGCCGGGTCAGCTCGCGGGCCTTGCGTGCGGCCTCGCGGGCCGATGCCGCGTCCATCACCTTCTGGATGATGCCCTTGGCTTCCTTGGGGTGCGTCTCGAACCAGTGGCTGACCACGTCGGCGACGGCGGCCTGCACGACGGGCATCACCTCGGAGCTGACCAGCTTGTCCTTGGTCTGGCTGCTGAACTTCGGGTCTGGCACCTTGACCGACAGCACGGCCGTCATGCCTTCGCGCATGTCCTCGCCCACCA
>JAYUCA010000311.1:0-14029 GCA_043740535.1 Rhodospirillales bacterium
TCCACCGTCACGTTGGGCAGGCGGCGCAAACGATCCAGCTCGGCGGTTTCCGGACCGGACCCCACCACCCGCATCTCGAAATCGTCGCGGCCTGCCAGCAACGCCAGCGCGTCGGCCAGCAGGTCGAGCCCCTTGTACGGCAGCAACCGCCCGAACGACAGCAGCCGCAGCCGGCCGCCATGCGCGCCGACCGGCGGCGGCGGCGGCCCGAACACGAACGGCGGCAACGACGCGAGCAGCAGCGGCAGCCCGGGTTTCAGCCCTCGCCCGCGAAGCTGCCCGGCCACATGCCCGCTCAACGCGAACAATGCCCCGGCGTCCCGCAGCAGCCAGCGCTGCAACGCCATCTGCATCGGAAAGGTATCGCCCGGGTGGCGCTCCGCATCGTGCACCACCACTGCATACGGCACCCCGGCCTGCCGCAACGCGATCGCCATCACGAAATCCAGCGGGGCCGGCATCGCGCATATCGCAGCGTCCACCTGCAGCGCCGCCACCGCCTTCGCCACCGCCGGCGCCAGCCACGGCGACCCCATGATACGGGCCACGAAGCCTCCGCGGCTTTCATATGTACGGACGGGAACGTCATTCGCCGGCGCGTTTGGCAGACGCAACAACTCGGCCCCCGTCGATAGCGACAGACGGGTCTCCACGCCCGGCAAGGCGGCCAATTCCCGCGCCATCGCCGCCGCAACCAGTGGCCCCGCGCCCCGGCGCCCCCACTGCCACACCAGTATCCTCACGGCACGGCGAACCCCGGGACCGGCAAGCCCAATCCAAGCACCGCCGCCGCCAGCCCGGACGGCCCGAACCGCGTCAGCGCCACCTGCCGCGCCGCAGCGCCCAGCCGCCGCCGTTCGGCAGGGTCTCCAGCCAAGCGCGTCAGCGCAGCAGCCGCAGCTGCGACATCTGGCTCTGCCCAGACAGCGCCCGGCGCCTCGAACACGCCGCGTGGATCATGCGCCGGAACCAGGCGCACGGGCACCGGCGCCGCGCACCGCGCGTCCAGATACTCGTCCGTTGCCGACCACGCCGTCGCCACCACAGGTTTCTCCAGCAGCATCGCCTCGGCCGGAACCAGGCCGAACCCCTCGCTTCGATGCAGTGACAGCACGATATCGCACGCAGCCATCACCGCATGCGCGTCATCCCGCGGCAAGATGCCCGTGTCCAGACGCACATTCGGCAAATCCGCTGCCGCGCACTGCAATCGCGCGAAATCGTCCGGAAAATGCGACGGATTGCCCACACGCACCAGTAGCATGCGATCCGGCCGCCCACCGAACGCCGCACGATGCGCCGCGATCGCCGCCAGCGGGTTCTTGCGCTCGAAGCTCGAAGCCATGTTGAACACGACCAGCGTGATGACCGCATCGGCCGGCAGCCCGAGCGCGGCCCGGTCCAGCGCCGACGGCGCCGGCGGCTGACACGCCAGCGGATGCGGCACGACGCGCACCAGACGAGTGGCGAACCCATCGGGCATCGCAGCCTCGATCGCCGTGGCCGAGAAGCGCGACGGCGCCCAGACCTCGTGCACGTAGGCGAACCCGGCCCGCCAGCTTTCCGGCACCACCGGCAGCTCCCACGGCCAGAACCCGATCACCCGCCGTCCGTGCACCAGTTTGCGCCCGAGCCGCAGCATCTCGAGCGGCATTGCCGCCGGGTTGCCGTGCACCACCAGCGGCACGCCGGGTGGCGGCAACGGCCGGCCGGCTCCGGCCTCCCAATGCGGCACGCCCAACGCCTCGAGCCCGCGCAGGAACAGCCGCGCCCCCTCCCCCAGCCCCGAAGCCCGGTCCAGTTCCCCAGCAACGGCGATGCCGAGCCGGGCGGCGGGCGGCGGCCGGTCCGGCCGCGGCGCCAGCCAGACAGCCGCATTGTTCAGCATCCGGCGGCGCGGCCCCTGGGGCAGGCCGCGCCACAATCGGTGCAGCGGGTTCAGCGCCGTGGCCGCCACGAATGCCTAGCCGTCGTTCAGGTGGCAGGCGCTCAGATGGCCGGTCCCGACCGCTTTCAGGGCCGGCGCCTCGGTGCTGCAGCGGGGCATCGCATGCGGGCACCTGGGGTGGAAGTGGCAGCCGCCGGGCGGCGCCAGCGGGCTCGGGATCTCGCCCTTGATCGCAGTGAACCGGCGCGCCCGGGCGTCCAGCCGCGGCACCTCGGACAACAGCGCCTGCGTGTAGGGGTGGTTCGCGTGGCCGAACACCACCTCGGTCGGCGCCTGCTCCACCACGCGGCCCAGATACATGATCGCCACGCGGTCGCTCAGGTGCTCGACGACGCCCAGGTCGTGGCTGATGAACAGGTAGGTCAGGTTCAGTTCGCGCCGCAGGTCCATGAACAGGTTCAGGATCTGCGCCTGGATCGACACGTCCAGCGCCGCGACCGCCTCGTCGCAGACCAGGAACTCCGGCTGCACCGCCAGGGCGCGAGCGATGCCGATGCGCTGCCGCTGGCCGCCGCTGAACTGGTGCGGGTAGCGGCGCTTATAGGCCGGGTCGATGCCGGCGCGGCGAAGCTGCGCGTCGAGGTAGGGCTCGAAGCCGCCCTGGATCAGCCCGTGCACCCGCGGCGCCTCGCCGACGATCTCGCTGACCCGCAGCCGCGGATTGAGGCAGGCATAGGGGTCCTGGAAGATCATCTGCACGCGCAGCCGCGCGTTGCGGGAAGCAGCCCCGTCCAGCGTGGCCCGATCGCGCCCGTGATACAGCACCTGGCCGTCCGACGGCGGCATGATGCCCGCCACCATGCGGCCCAGCGTGCTCTTGCCGCAGCCGCTCTCGCCCACCAGGCCCAGCACCTCGCCCTTGTGGACCTGCAGGTTCACGCCATCCACGGCGCGCACCACGGCCGCCGGGGCCATGCCGGCGCCGCGGATGCGCCGCACCAGGCGCGCGGCGCCATCTTCTTTCTTTTCGAACCGCTTGGTCACGTTCCGCAGCTCGATGATCGGCGGCGCGGCCTCCAGCGCCAATGCGGCGCTCATGCCGCCATCTCGGTCTCAGCGGGCGTCATGGGGTGGAAGCAGCGATGCGCATGACCCTCCGCCGTCATGTATTCGGGCGGGTCGGCCTCGCACCGCGCCGTCGCCCGCTCGCAGCGGGTGCGGAAGGCGCAGCCCACAGGCAGGTTCAGCACATTGGGCGTCATGCCCGGAATCCCGCGCAGCCGCTCGCCGCGCGGGGTCCGGCTGGGCACCGACCCGATCAGCCCGTTCGTGTACGGGTGCAGCGGCCGGTCCAGCACCTGGTCCACCGAGCCCTTCTCCACGATACGCCCCGCGTACATCACGGCGATGTGATCGGCCAATCCGGCGATCACCGACAGGTCGTGCGTGATCCACACCAGCGCCGTGCCGAAGCGTCCGCACAGCGCCTGCATCTCCGACAGGATCTGCGCCTGGATCGTCACGTCCAGCGCCGTCGTCGGCTCGTCCGCCACCACCAGCTCCGGCCGGTGCAGCAGCGCGATGGCGATCGCGACCCGCTGCCGCATGCCGCCGCTGAACTGGTGCGGGTAGGCGCGCAGCCGCTCCTCGGGGCTCGGGATGCCCACCAGGCCCAGCGCGTCGCGCGCACGGGACCGGGCTTCTGCCATGCTGACCTTCTCATGCGCGCGCACCGCCTCGGTCATCTGCGTCTCGATGCGCAACACCGGGTTCAGCGTCATCATCGGGTCCTGAAACACCATCGCGATGTGCCGCCCGCGCAGCTTGCGCATCTCGTCGTCGCGCAGATTGGCGATGTCGCGCCCCTGGAACAGCACCTGGCCCGCAACCACGCGCCCCGGCGGGTCCACCAGGCCCAGGATCGAGAACCCCGTGACCGACTTGCCGGACCCGCTTTCCCCCACCAACCCCATCACCTGGCCCCGCTGCACGGTGAAGGACACGTCATCGACGGCCCGCACCACGCCGGCCCGCGTGACGAAATGCGTCGATAGGCCCTTGACCTCGAGCGTGGCGCTCATCGGCGCAGCTTCGGGTTGAGCACGTCGCGCAACTGGTCGCCCACCAGGTTGATCGACACGATCGTCACCAGCAGCGCGATGCCGGGGTAGAAGCTGATCCAGTACTTGCCCGACAGCATGTACTGGTAGCCGTTGGCGATCAGCAGCCCCAGGCTCGGCTCCGTCACCGGCACACCCAGGCCCAGGAAGCTCAGCGTCGCCTCCAGCGCGATGGCGCGCGCCATCTGGAACGTGCCGACGACGATCAGCGGCGGCATGCAGTTCGGCAGCAGATGGCGGAACACGATGCGGGCCTTGGACAGCGCCAGGCACTCCGCCGCCTCGATATACTCCCGTCGACGCTCCGCCAGCGCCGAGCCGCGGGCCGTGCGGGCGTAGTACGCCCACTCCACCATGACCAGCGCCAGCATCACGTTGCCGATGCCCTTGCCCAGGAACGCCAGGATCATCAGCGCGACCAGGATGCTGGGGAAGCTGAGCTGGAGATCGACCAGCCGCATGATGATGCTCTCGGTCCGCCCGCCCGCATACGCCGCAACCAGGCCCAGCGCCGAGCCGATGACGCCGGCGATCAGTGCCGACCCGGCGCCGACGAACAACGAGATCCGCAGCCCGTACATGATGCCCGACAGCATGTCCCGGCCCTGGTCGTCGGTGCCCAGCCAGAACTTCAGCCCCTCGCCCCCCACCGAGCCCGGCGGCATCCGCCCGTCCATGATGTCGAGCTGCGCCAGGTCGTACGGGTTCTGCGGCGCGATCACGGGCGCGACCAGCGCGATCAGCAGGATCAGCAGCATCACCGCCAGGCCGAACACCGCGAGGTGCGATTGCGCGAAATCGATCGCCAGGCGCTGGAACGGCGTCTCCTCCTTAGCGGCCTTCGGGCCGCGGGCGGGCGCCGGGGCGGCAGCGGTCACGCTCATCCTTGTTCCTCCAGCCGGACCCGCGGGTCCAGCGCCGTGTACAGCAGATCGACGGTCAGGTTGATGACCACGAACAGCAGCACGATCAGCATCAGGTAGGCGACGATCACCGGGCGGTCGAGCAGGTTGATGCTGTCGATGATGAGCTTGCCCATGCCGGGCCAGGCGAAGATGCTTTCCGTGACGACCGAAAACGCGATCGTCGTCCCCAGCTCCAGCCCCACGACCGTCACGACGGGGATCATGATGTTCTTCATGACGTGCACCCCGATCACGCGGGCCGGGCTGAGCCCCTTGGCGCGGGCGAAGCGCACGTAGTCGGACGGCAGCGCCTCCCGCACGCCCGCGCGGGTCAGCCGCATGATCAGGCTGACGTTGAACAAAGCGAGGTTGAATGCCGGCAGCACCATGTGCGCCAGCCCGTCCCGCGTCAGGAACGACCACTGGATGCCCAGCACCTCCACCGTCGCGCCGCGGCCGGTGCTGGGCAGCCAGCCGAGCTGGACCGCGAAGATCATGATCAGCATCAGCCCGACCCAGAACGACGGCAGGCTGAAGCCCAGGATGCTGCCGGCCATCACGGTGCGCGCGAACCAGTTGTTCGGCTTCAACCCGGCGAACAGCCCGGCCGGGATGCCGACCAGGATGCTGATCAGCACGGCCGCCACCGCCAGCTCCATCGTGGCCGGCAGCCGCTGCAGGATAACCCGCATCGCCGGTTCGTTGAACACGAAGCTGCGCCCCAGGTCGCCCCTTGCAAGACCGGCGAGGAAGACGAGGTATTGTTGCCATAGCGGCTTGTCGAGGCCCAGGGCCGCGATGGCGCGCGCCCGTTCCGCCGCGTCGGCCTCGGGGGAGATCAGGATTTCGATCGGGTCGCCGATGACGTTGACGCCGACGAACACGATGACGGTCATGGCCATCACGACGAACACGGCCTGGATCAGCCGCCGGACCAGCCAAATGGCCATGCTACGCCGGGCTCATGGCGCGTGGTTCCATTGATGTCGCAGCGCCAAGGCCATGCTCCTGTCGGGCTTCCGCTATGCAGTCTACAGGGGTCTGCCTGCCACGGCCAGCACCCGGGCATCGTCTGTCGCCCGCGTGCTGTTGCCGCCCGCCCCGGGGCTGTTAAAGATGGGTGATGCCCACCCCCGCCCGCCTCGCGACCTGCCGCCGCGGCCCGCCGCCGTGATGCCCGGCATCGAGCCGGTGGCGATCCCCCGCTTCCCCATCGACGTTGCGGCCCCGGACATAACGCCCTGGCGCCAGGGCAACACCGGCATCCTCGGTTTCACGTCGTTCGATGGCCCGGCGCCCGGGCCGCACGTGCTGCTGATCGCGCTGCTGCACGGCAACGAGATCGGCGGCGCGGTCGTGCTCGACCGGCTGCTGCGCGCCGGGCTGCGGCCCTTGCGCGGACGGTTGACGTTCGGCTTCGCCAACATGGCGGCGTTCGAGCAGTTCGACCCGGCGCAGCCGACCGCGTCGCGCTTCATCGACGAAGACATGAACCGGGTGTGGGACCCGCCCGTGCTGGACGGCCCGCGCAGCAGCCTGGAGCTGGACCGCGCCCGCGATGTGCGCCCGCTGATCGACACCGTCGACGTGCTGGTGGACCTGCATTCCATGCTGTGGCCGTCGGACCCGCTGATCCTCAGCGGCGCCTCGATCAAGGGCCGGCGCCTGGCGGAGGCGCTGGGCGTGCCGGGCCTGGTGGTGGCGGACCACGGCCACCTCACGGGGCCGCGGCTGATCGACTACCCGCGCTTCACCGACGACGCGGATGCCCCGGCCGCCTGCCTGGTGGAGGCCGGGCAGCACTGGCAGCCCGAGACGGTTGCGGTGATGGAGGGCACGGTGGATGCCGTGCTGCGCCACACCGGGCTGGCGGCGGGCCCGGCGCCCGACCGGCCGCCGCCGCGCTGCGCCGAGGTGACGATGGCGGTCACCGCCACAACCGCCGGGTTCGCCTTCCTGCGGCCGTACCGCGGCGGCGAGGTCATCCCCCACCGCAACACGCTGATAGCCGTCGACGGCGCCACGGAAATCCGCACGCCGCACGACGACTGCCTGTTGGTGATGCCCAGCCTGCGCGCCAGCCGCGGCCATACCGCCGTGCGGCTGGCGCGCTTCGTTTGACCGGCCCGGAGAAACGACGATGCCCCTGAGCGAACCCGTCGCGCGCAAATCCCTGCACCGGCGCACGATCGACATGGTCGGCTACCAACGCACGGACGGGCTGTTCGACATCGAGGCGCACCTGATCGACACCAAAAGCTATGCCTTCGAGAACATGGATCGCGGCCTGGTGGAGCCCGGCACGCCGCTGCACGGCATGCTGGCGCGCATGACGATCGATGACGACATGCTGATCGTGGAATTCGAGGCCTCGACCGAGTTCGCCCCCTACGCGATGTGTCCGCAGGCCGCGCCGAACTTCGCGCGGCTGGCGGGGGTGAAGGTCGGCCGCGGCTTCCTGCGCGCCGCCAACGAGCGCATCGGCGGCATCCACGGCTGCACGCATCTGCGGGAGCTGCTGGCCCAGATGGGCACGGTCGCGATCCAGACGCTGTATTCGGCGCGACAGAACCAGCACGCGAAGACCAAGGATCCGACGGTCACCGGCCGCCCGGCCATGCTGGGGACCTGCATGGCCTATGCGCCCGACAGCCCGCAGGCGAAGCGGCTATGGCCGGAGTATTACACCGGCCCGGCTTGAGCGGCTTCGGTCGGCGTGCGCAGCACCAGCGACAAGGCATGCAGCCCGGCGGCGAATTCGGCGTCCAGCGCCTGGTTCACCAGACGGTGACGGGCGACCCGGTTCAGCCCTTCAAAGCGCTGCGACACGATCGCGACGGAGTAGTGAGTCTGCCCCCCCTCCCGCGCGCCGGCGTGGCCCGCGTGTTTCGCGCTATCGTCCACGACCTCGATCATGGCCGGCGACAGGGCCGCCTCCAGTGCGGTGCGGATACGGCTGGCTCGGGTGTTCATGAGCGATGGCATAGCGCGGGTGGCGGGCTATGTCATGCCGCCGCTCTCTGCGGGGCCATGGGCATTATCCCGCCTTGTTGGATTTCGTCTGGTCAGATATCTCGGCGGAGGGCTTCGGTGCCGCGCTGAGGGCCTCCTCCAGCGCGCGCCGAACGAAGCGCGAATAGGGCACCCCTAGTGCGCCTGCCCGCTCCTTGACGGCGGACAGCAAACTTTCCGGCAAACGCATGTTCAGGCTCGCGGTCTTAGTTTGGAACTCGAAATGCTGGGGCTTGAAGCCGCTGAAGTCGAACTGGCTAAGATCAGCGGTTTCGACAAAGCCTTCTGCCTCCTTGTCGGTCTTAAGCCTGGGGAACTGTTTCAACATATCTCCGAACCTCCTTGTCTCGCATGTAGCGAACGCTGATCGGGCGAATTTTCGTCTGCCCGTCGATCATCCGGATGGTGAACACTGCGAACATGTATCGCCCGAACTGGTTCTCAAGGCCGGAGAGCCCCGGCGGGCGGCCTGATGCGGGGCGGATGCAGCTTGGCTGGGGCCGCGATCGTTGCGCCTGTCTTTCGAGCCTCAAACCATCTCCGCAGGGGGCGCGCTTCCACCCTGCGCAAAAGGTGCCGCGTTTTCGACGGCTCCTGAACAGGGTTCGTGACGCTAGCCACGAACCCTGTTGAGGCATCGGTTTGACGAACACCGCCCCGGCTGAGTAAACGCTCCCGACCCCCGCAGGCCTTGCGTGCCATCCGGGGACAGGGCCATCTTAGGTCCGCTCAGGGAAGGAAGATCGCATGCGCCTTGCGGTGCTGAAGGAACGTGCCGCGGCTGAAACGCGCGTCGCGGCGACGCCGGAAACGGTGAAGAAGCTCATCGGCCTCGGACTGACCGTCGCCATCGAGGCCGGCGCCGGCCTGACCAGCGCCATCCGGGACGCCGACTACCAGGCCGCCGGGGCCGAGATCGCCGCCGACGCCGCAGCAGCGCTCGCAGGGGCCGGCGTCGTGCTGGCCGTGCAGCTTCCGGACGCCGGCATCCGTTCGCACATCCCCAGCGGCGCGCTGGTGCTGTGCATCGCCAACGCCGACGCCGACCTGGTACACAGCCTGGCTGCCGCCGGCATCGACGTGGGCGCCATGGAGCTGCTGCCCCGCATCACCCGCGCGCAGTCGATGGACGTGCTCAGCAGCCAGGCGAACCTTGCCGGATACCGCGCCGTCATCGAGGGCGCGGGCGCGTTCGAGCGGGGGTTCCCCATGATGATGACCGCCGCCGGCACCGTGCCGCCCGCCCGGGTGTTCGTCATCGGCGCGGGCGTCGCCGGGCTGCAGGCGATCGCGACGGCCCGCCGGCTGGGCGCCATCGTGTCCGCGACCGACGTGCGGCCGGCGGCGAAGGAGGAGATCCGCTCGCTCGGCGCCAGCTACGTGGGCGTCGACGATGCGGAAAGCGCCGCCCAGACGGGCGCCTACGCGAAGGAGATGACCGACGCGTTCCGCCAGAAGCAGGCCGAGCTGATGGCCACCACGGTCGCCAAGAACGACCTGGTGATCTGCACCGCCCTCGTGCAGGGCCGCCGCGCCCCGGTCATCGTGACGCAGGCGATGGTCGACAGCATGAAGCCCGGCAGCGTCGTCGTCGATCTGGCGGCCGACAACGGCGGCAACTGCGCCGCCACCGTGCCTGGCCAGTCGATCGTCACGCCGAACGGCGTCAAGATCCTCGGCTGGACCAACTGGCCCGGCCGTATCGCCGTCGCTTCCAGCAACCTGTATGCGCGCAACCTGCTGACGTTCCTGACTACGTTCTGGGACAAGGAAGCCGGCGCCCCCAAGCTGCCCGCCGACGACGCCATCGTCGCCGGCGTCATGCTCACCCGCGGCGGCCAGGTCGTGCACGCCCAGTTCCAGCCCGCGCAAGCCGCGTAGATCAGAGGCACACCATGAACCCCAACCTGTATGCGGACGAGGCGCTGCGCATCGCCGAGCGCGCCGCAGCGCTCGCCGACCAGCTTCGCGCCGCCAGCGCCCATATCGAGCCGGTGGCCCAGGCCGTCGAGCCTTTCATGTTCCTGCTCGCCATCTTCCTGATGGCCTGCTTCGTCGGTTATTACGTGGTGTGGAACGTGACGCCGGCGCTGCATTCGCCGCTGATGGGCGTCACCAACGCCATCTCGTCGGTGATCGTCGTGGGCGCCATGCTGGCGGCCGGGCTGTCGGACAACAACTGGGCGCGGCTGTTCGGCTTCATCGCCGTGCTGCTGGCCAGCGTCAACATCTTCGGCGGCTTCACCGTCACGCAACGCATGCTGGCGATGTTCCAAACCAACAAGAAGCCCGGAGCCACGAAGTGAGCGCCTCCCTTACGTCGCTCGCCTACCTCGTATCGGCGGTGCTGTTCGTGCTGGCGTTGCGGGGGCTGTCGAGCCCCGTGACGGCGCGGCAGGGCAACCAGTTCGGCATGATCGGCATGGGCATCGCGGTCGCGGCGACCCTGCTGCAGCACGGCATGTCCGGCACCGGGTTCCTGCTGATCGTCGTCGGCATCGCCGCCGGCGGCGGCATCGGCACCTATGTGGCGCGGCAGATCCAGATGACGGCGCTGCCGCAGCTGGTGGCGGCGTTCCACTCGCTGGTGGGCCTGGCCGCGGTGTTCGTCGCGGCTTCGGCGCTCAATGCCCCGGCGGCGTTCCACATCGGCGAGCCCGGGCACATCCACACGCAGTCGCTGGTCGAGATGTCGCTGGGTCTGGCGATCGGCGCCATCACCTTCTCCGGCTCGTTGATCGCGTTCGCGAAGCTGCAGGGCATCATGAAGGGGAACCCGATCCTGTTCCCGCGCCAGCACCAGCTGAACCTCGGGCTGGCGATCCTGCTGTTCGTGCTGGTGGTGCTGTTCGTCACGTCGGGGCATCAGGGCCTGTTCTGGCTGATCGCTCTGCTGGCGCTGGGGCTTGGGTTCCTGATCATCATCCCGATCGGCGGCGCGGACATGCCGGTCGTCGTGTCGATGCTGAACAGCTATTCCGGCTGGGCGGCCTGCGGCATCGGCTTCACCATCCAGAACCTGGCCTTGATCATCACCGGGGCGCTGGTGGGCGCATCGGGCGCGATCCTGTCGTACATCATGTGCAAGGGCATGAACCGCAGCATCATCAACGTGCTGCTGGGCGGCTTCGGCAGCGACACCGGCGGCGCCAGCCCCACCGCCGCCGGCGGCGGGGACCGCACGGTCAAGGCCGGCAACGCCGACGACGCGGCGTTCATCATGAAGAATGCATCCAAGGTCATCATCGTGCCCGGCTACGGCATGGCGGTGGCGCAGGCCCAGCACTCCCTGCGGGAGATGGCGGACACGCTCAAGAAAGAGGGCGTCGAGGTCAAATACGCGATCCATCCCGTCGCCGGCCGCATGCCCGGGCACATGAACGTGCTGCTGGCCGAGGCCAACGTGCCCTATGACGAGGTGTTCGAGCTGGAGGAGATCAACAGCGAGTTCAGCACCGCCGACGTGGTTTACGTGATCGGCGCGAACGACGTGACGAACCCGGCGGCCAAGACCGACAAGACCTCGGCCATCTACGGCATGCCGATCCTGGACGTGGAAAAGGCGCGCACCGTGCTGTTCGTCAAGCGCGGCATGGCCACGGGCTATGCGGGCGTCGACAACGAGCTGTTCTTCCGCCCGAACACGATGATGCTGTTCGGCGACGCGAAGAAGATGACGGACGAGATCGTGCAAGCCTTGGGGCACTGAAGCGGCGCGCCGCCAGCACAAGCGGCAGGGTGCTGTCCGTCGAGACGACGCTGCGCCATGCCACCCGCGGCTTCATCAAGCTCGAAGACACGATCGCCGTCACGGCGGACGGCTCCGACCGCGGATGGGCCCGGACCGGACCGCGCCCGTCCGCGTAGGGCGGAAAAGCGAAGCGCCTTCCGCCTCCTGGGTCAGCCCCATGCCTGAAGCGGCGGATGACGCTTCGCTTATCCGCCCTACACTGAGGGTGGCGCTTGCCGGACGTGTGCCGTTGTGAGCACGCTGGCCGCAACGAAGGGCGCGAACCACCCTCCATCCAGGGAGCGAACACCATGGCTGCAAAACACGCGTTGATTGCCCTGTCCCTCGCCGGCATCGCCGCCGGCGCGCAGGCCCAGGCGCCCGACCCGATGCCGCGCGTGCGGCCGGAGGCGGCCGGGTTCTCAAGCGCCGGGCTGGCGCACATCGGCGCGGTGCTGAACCAGGACGTCGCGGCGGGGCGCATTCCCGGCGCCGTGCTGGCGATCGCGCGCGACGGCAAGCTGGTCTACTTCGAGGCCTTCGGCTTCCGCGACAAGCCTGCCGGCGTCGCGATGACCACCGACACGATCTTCAACATCGCCTCCATGACGAAGCCGATGACCGCCGTCGCGGCGCTGAGCCTGGCCGAGCAAGGCAGGCTCGTGATCGACGAGCCGATCAGCCAGATATTGCCGGGCTTCAAGGACATGAAGGTGGCGGCATTGGACGCCACCGGCGATACCCTGACGGGCACGGCCCCGGCCGTCCGCGCGATCACGACGCGGGACCTGCTGACCCATACCTCTGGCCTGATCTATGGCGGCCGGGGAACCACGGCGGTGCACAAGATGTATCCGGGCGGCAGCGCCGTCGCGGCCCTTCAGCTGACCGGACCCGAGTTCCTGGCCAAGCTGTCCGGCCTGCCGCTGCTGGCCCAGCCCGGCAGCACATGGGATTACGGCTTCGGCCTGGACGTGGCGGGCCAGATGGTCGAGGCGGCGACGAAGCAGAGCCTGGGCGCCTACCTGGCTGACACGGTGTTCAAACCGCTGGGAATGGCCGACACGGGTTTCCTGATCCCGGCGGACAAGGTTGCCCGCTATGCCCGGGCGCTGCCGATCGACCCCGAGACGGGGCGGCCGCAGACGCTGGAGCCGGACAGCACGAAGCCGACGAAGTTCGAGTGCGGCGGCGGCTGCGCGGTTTCGACCGCGTCGGATTACCTGAAGTTCGCCACCATGCTGATGAACGGCGGCGAGTATGACGGGCGCCGGGTGCTGAGCCGCAAGCTGACGCAGTACATGCTGACCAACCAGCTGGGTCCGCAGGTCCGCAACCTGATCGGCAACGCCGACCCGACACGGGCGGATTACGGCTTCGGCCTCGGCCTGGCTGTGCGCACCACGCCAGGCGTCGTGAAGCTGATGGGCTCCGTCGGCGACTTCTCCTGGCCGGGCGCGAGCGGCACGAACTGGTGGGTCGATCCGGCCGAGCGGCTGGTGGTCGTGTTCATGGCCCATTCGCCAGGGACGGTGCGGTGGCACTACCGCTATTTGATCAACACGCTGGTGTATCAGGCGATGGATGGCGCCCGGCCCGAGTAGGAGCAGCATGGACTTTCCGGCATTCGATCAGAATGCCCTGGCCACGATCGTCGCCGCCATGCTGGGCGCCGCCATCGGGGCGGAGCGGGAATGGCGACGGCACCCGGGCGGGTTGCGTTCCGGCGCGCTGGTGGCCGCTGCGTCCTGCGTGTTCGCGCGGATCGCGGTGGAGCACGGCGGGGGCAGCCCCGGGGCCGGGCTGGGGGCGATCGCGACGGGGGTTGGGTTCATCGGCGCCGGCGTCATCATGCACTCCGAAATGCACGTGCGCGGCCTTTCGACGGCGGCGACGTTCTGGGCGGTGGCGGCGATCGGGATGGCGGTCGGTCTGCTGGAATACGGGCTGGGGCTGACGCTGACCGTGGTCGTGTTCTTCGCCCATGTGGCGATGCGGCCGGTATCCGCCTGGATCGACCGCCGCGCGCCGCCCGAGGAGCGCGGGCCGCGTTGAGGCCTAGACCATATCAAGCATTGACCGGTCCGCATCGTCACTGCGAGCTCTTGCGAAGCAGTCCAGGGCGGCCAGACCTGATCTATCGGTGCTGGATCGCTTCGCAAGGGCTCGCGATGACGAGTCATTACTTAATGCCCCTGGTATTAGGTCAATCTCAAACGATGACACTCTAATACCAGGGATATCAGGCATTGACCGGTCCGCGTCGTAACTGCGGGATCATGCGAAGCAGTCCAGGGCGGCCAGACCTGATCTATCGGTCCTGGATCGCTTCGCAAGGGCTCGCGATGACGAGTCATTACTTAATGTCGTTGGT
>JAYUCA010000312.1:0-10444 GCA_043740535.1 Rhodospirillales bacterium
GGTTCGTATGGTCTCATTACCGCACGTTGAATTCCGCATGCCGTTCCATCCTGAACGCTCTAAGCAAGAAGTGCTCGCGGCAGAGGAGCAGTGGCTGGCGGCAGACCAGGCCGCCGCCGAACGCCGCCAAGAGCAGATGCGTGTGTTCCGCGCAGGTTTGGCAGCGTGATGCCGACGCCGAGGAACAGGCCGGACAGGAAGTCGTTGACCCGCAAAGCCAAGGAGACGATGTCGTCCATGTCCTGCGTCGCGGCCCAGCCGAAGGCGGTGATGTGCTCCTCGGCGACCATGGGGTCGTTCAGGGCGTCGTTCTTGTAGTAGTACTCGATGATGCTGCGCGGCAGGCGCGTGCCTTCGGGGATGCCCAGGCGGGTGCTGAGGCTTCCTGCGGCGACGTTGCGCATGACGATCATCAGCGGGATCATCTCGACCTCGCGGATCAGCTGCTCGCGCATGTTGAGGCGGCGGACGAAGTGGGTGGGCACGCCGATCTCGGCCAGGCGCATCATCAGGTATTCGCTGATGCGGTTGTTCAGGACGCCCTTGCCGGTGATGATGCCGGGCTTGCCGTCCTTGCCGTTGGAGGCGTCATCCTTGAAATACTGCACGAGCGTGCCCGGTTCGGGCCCTTCGAACAGGACCTTGGCCTTGCCTTCATAAAGTTGCCGGCGGCGTGCCATCACCTGTTCCCTGTCTTCAAGGGGCCCGTATAGCAGGGGGGTGGGCCGGATGCCACTTATGGGATGTCAGGGCTGGGGTTCGTTGTTGGGGGGCGCGCGGACCGGCGCAAAACCGCGTGCGGGTGTGTTGGGTCACTGGAACCTGTTCGTCACCATCGCCAACGTGCTGGACGGCAGCAGCCCGCTGACCAACCTGTATCTCGCCGCCCCCTGCGAGAACGGCCTGGCCGGCTGGCCCTGCGACCCGAAACTGGAGGAGCTCCGCCGCGCCTGGTGGGAGGAGAGCGAGCCCGCCAAACGCCGCACCCTGCTGGACCAGGTCCACACCCGCGCCTTCGAGGTGCTGCCCTACATCAACGCCGGGCAGTTCAGGACGCTGACGGCGTTCCGCTCGAACATCGAAGGCATCCGCGCCACGACGATCCCAGTGTTCTGGGGGGTCGAGAAGCGGTGATGCACTGGCCGGTTACGGGTAGGGCAGCGCGTCTTACCCCTTGCCCAGCCGCACATTGAGCCAGGCCAGCACCGGCCCGGACCCGATCAGACTTGCGATCCCCCGCGCCGCCGCCGCGGAGCCGGCGGCACTGCCCTGGCTGGCGGCCACCACCAGGTCGCACCGGCGAGACACCGCGTATCCCGCCCCGGCACGCTCCGTCCCGTCCGCCAGGCGCAGCACGTAGCCGCGCATCCGCCCCGCCATGCCGCCCATGACCACGGGCGCGCCGTCGCCCGTCGGCACGAAGTCCGCGGTGATCATGTCCAGGTCCGCCACGCCATCCACCTCCGCATCGCCGCTGACGCCGGTCGCGCAGTTGCAGAAGCCCAGCTTCGGCCGCAGGTAGACCTCGACGGCCCCGCCGCATTCAGCGGAACCGCAGCGGAACGCCCGCCCCGCGGGCCAGGCGTCGCGCGGGAAGGGCCACGCGATCTCCTGCCATCCCGCAACCGGGGCCGGCGCCCACCAGCCCGACACGGCCACGCCGGCCGAAACCCCGATCGCCAACAGCCCGGCAGCGACGGGCCAGCGCCTCACGGCAGCCCCGCCGCCTCCCGCGCCGCACCCGTCAGCTCCAGGATATGCAGCCCGGTGTTCGCCCGATCGACGATGTACACATAGCCCCGGTCGTCGCTCTCGACGTTGTTGGTCTGGATCGCCACGCGGCAGCGGTCCTTGCCATCGACCGTGACGCAGCGCTTGTCCGTCGCCGCCGTGATCGCCGGGATGAAATACCCGACCTCCTTCGGGCTGTACGGATTGCGGATGTCCAGGGCCCGCACGCCCGCGTTGAAGAAGCTGATGAACGCCATCTTCTTGAAATAGACCGGCGCCATGCTCTCGTTGCTCGAGTGCGAGCCGAACCGCCCGCCCCGCTCGCAGAACCCGCCGCTGGCCTCCGACGCCGTGTAGTTCGAGATCATCATCGGCCGGTTCTCGACCGTGATGTCGGCGAACCACACCATCTGCCGCGGCTCGTTGCACTCGTTCAGGATCGCCTCGTCGACGATCATCATGATGTCGCGCACGTTGCCTTCCTTGTCGTGCGCGAACTCCGGGATGGCCATCTTCAGCATCGGGAACGTGGTGTGGGCGCCGTTCATCGAGCTCATCATCAGCCGCGAAACCTCGGGCGCGCGGAGGTTCTCGGGCGTGGGCGCCGCCGGGCCATGGATCAGCTTGTCGCGATCGACGATCTGCAGCATGCCGCCCTTGTTGGTGCCATAGCCGAAATACACCCGGTTGCCGGCCGGCCCGGTCGAGATCGGGCCATGCAGCTCGGTCGGCACCGCCCCGGTCGACCCCGGCTCCTGCCCCGGCAGGCCGAAATCCCTGATCTTCACGGGATGCGCGGGATCGCTGAGGTCATAGACCTGAGTCATCCGCCGGGTGCGCCAGTCGGGCGCGCCGGACACCAGGAAACCGATGCCGGTGTCGCATTCCCACCAGCTTTTATGCGTGTCCTTCAGCCCGGCCAGCCGGGTGATCAGCACGGGGTTCTCGGGCGTGGCCACGTTCCATATCTCATGCGCCTCGCCGCCGAAGGTGCGGAGCATGTAGACGGCCGCCGGGTCGCCCTTCGGCAGGGTCCTGCCGTCGCAGACCCGCACCATCTGGGCGCCGCCGGCTTCATACGTGCCGGGCTGGCCGGGGATGTGGCGCAGGTATTTCGGGTGCGCCGGGTCCGTCACGTCGATGACGGAGGTGCCGTTCGGCTCGGCCTTCCCGGTCGACGGGTTCACGGGCGCCGCCACATCGTCGCTGCCGCCGTGATGGCCGATGTAGGCGATCCAGCGGTCGCCCTGGTGGTGGATCGTGGGCTGGTAGGCGCTGCGGCCTTGCAGGTCGTTGTACCCCACCAGCCGCATGTTGGACGCCTGCGGCGGGTCGCCGATCTTCTGCGGGTCGGCGATGGCAGGGGCCGCCAGCGCGCCGGCAGCCATCAACGCGAGACCCAGTGCCCGAACAATCATCGCTTCCCCCGCTGCTTTGCGTCAGCCTGTACTGGGCCGAACCCACGCCGCAAGCAGTTTTATTCATCCCGGCATATGCGCCAGAACCTCATGCCCGCCATCCCAGATCAGCTTCAGCGCCACATACAGCACGATCAGCAGCCCCACCCAGGCGACCCATCGATGCCGCTCCAGCAGCGTGGCGATCATCCGCGCCGCGACCCCCATCAGCACGACCGATATCCCCAGCCCCGCCACCAGCACCCATGGATGCTCCCGCGAGGCGCCCGCCACGGCCAGCACGTTGTCGAGACTCATGGAAAGGTCGGCCAACACGATCTGCACCATCGCCTGCCGCATGGTCTTCGGCGCCGCCTGGCCGGCCATGGTGTCCCGCATGCGCCGGCTGGGCCGCAGCTCCCGGAACATCTTCCAGCACACCCACAGCAGCAGCAGCCCACCGGCCAGCACCAGGCCCACGACCGCCAGCAGTTGCAGCGTCACCAGCGCCAGCGCGATCCGCAGCAGCGTCGCGAACCCGATGCCGACCAGGATCGCCCGCGGCTGCTGCGCCCGCGGCAGCCCGGCCACCGCCATGCCCACGACGATCGCGTTGTCGCCCGCCAGCACCAGGTCGATCAGCAGCACCTGCGCCAAGGCGACCAGTTCGGGGATCATGGCCTTGCAAGCCGCGTCAGGGGGGCGTAACCGCGCATTCCTCCGTCAAGACCATGAGGCCCCCGATGGTTCCCCGCTATTCCCGTCCCGAGATGGCCGCCATCTGGGCGCCCGAGAACCGCTTTCGAATTTGGTTCGAGATCGAGGCGCTTGCCGCCGAGGCCATGGCGGCCCAGGGCGCCATCCCCGAAACCGCGGCCCGCACCATCCGCGAGCGCGGCGCGGCCAAGGTCGCCGACATCACGCCTGCCGACCTCGACCGCATCGACGCCATCGAGCGGGAGACGCGGCACGACGTCATCGCCTTCCTGACCTGGCTCGCCGAGGGCATCGGCCCGGACAGCCGCTTCGTGCACCAGGGCATGACCAGCAGCGACGTGCTCGACACCTGCCTGTCGGTGCAGATGACCCAGGCGGCGGACCTGCTGCTGGCGGACCTCGACCACGTGCTCGCCGCGCTCGAACGGCGCGCCGTGGAACACAAATACACCCCCACCATCGGCCGCAGCCACGGCATCCACGCGGAACCGACGACCTTCGGCTTGAAGCTCGCCGGGCACTACGCGGAGTTCGCCCGCAACCGCACGCGCCTGGTCCATGCCCGTGCCGAGGTTGCGGTCTGCGCGATCAGCGGCGCCGTCGGCACCTACGCGCATCTGGGGCCCGGGGTGGAGGCCTACGTCGCCGAAAAGCTGGGCCTGGCCGCCGAAACCGTGTCCACCCAGGTCATCCCGCGCGACCGCCACGCGGCGTTCTTCTGTACGCTGGCCGTCATCGCCAGCGGCATCGAGCGGCTGGCGACCGAAGTCCGCCACCTGCAGCGCAGCGAGGTGCGGGAGGCCGAGGAGTTCTTCCACCCGGGCCAGAAGGGCAGCAGCGCGATGCCGCACAAGCGCAACCCGGTGCTCAGCGAGAACCTGACCGGCCTCGCCCGCATCGTGCGCGCCTGCGCCGCCCCGGCGCTGGAGAACGTGGCGCTGTGGCACGAGCGCGACATCAGCCACAGCAGCGTCGAACGCGCGATCGGGCCGGACGCGACGGTCACGCTCGATTTCGCGCTGATGCGACTGGCCGGCATGATGGACAAGCTGACCATCTACCCCGCCCAGATGCTGGCCAACCTCGAAAGCCTGGGCGGCGTCGTGCACAGCGGCGAGGTGCTGCTGGCGCTGACGAAGGCCGGCATCCTGCGCGAAGACGCCTACCGCATCGTCCAGCGCAGCGCGATGGCAACCTGGGGCACGCTGGGCAAGCCCGGCGCGATGGACTTCCGCGCCAACCTGCTGGCCGACCCCGACGTGGCGGGGCAGGTGACGCCCGCGGCGCTGGACGCGGCGATGGCGCTGGACATGCACACCGCGCATGTCGATCACGTGTTCGCGCGGGTTTTCCCCAGCCACGAAATTGCCACCAAGGCGGCCTGAAACGGCCACGGACGCTGCGTAGGCATTGGGCGAGGACCAAAGGAGGGTCCCGCCAAATGCGCAAGTTGCTGATGTCCCTGACTGTCCTGGCCGGCGCCACGGTGGCGGCGGCTTCCATGGCAAACGCCGCCCCGCTCGCCTCGCCCATCCCGCTGGCGACCGTGGCGCCACAGATCCAGACCGTGCAATACTACGAGGACTGGCGCTATCGCGAGTGGCGCCGGCGTGAGCAGTGGGAGCGGTGGCGGCACCACCAGGAATGGCATCGCCGGCATCAATATCGCGGCTGGTGAAACCGGAGCAGCGATAGGAACCGGGATCCAACATTCTGTGGGCAGCCTCACACGTGGCTGCGCCGGCCCGGTTCTGGAGCCCCGAACAAGGGACCCGCATGGAGCTGATCCACTCCCCGCACGCCGCGTCCTCGGCTCGGACGGGGTTCCAGCCTCGAAACCCCGTCCCACCGCCAGTCACGACCAGAAGCGATGCCCCGCACTCGGGGGCTCAGGCCATTGCTTCGATCCCAAACATTCGGGTGCGTGTCGGCACCGTGCGGACGAGGCGCAACCCAGCGGCGGCGAACAGGACGGCGAACTCCGCTTCGGTCCGCTCCCTACCGTTGACGCCGACGAACATCATGAGGTCGGCATACTTGATGTCGGCCCCTTCGTTCGGCCCTGCCATGACCCGCTCCAGCACGAGCACCTTGCCCCCCGGCGCCAACGCCGTGCGGCACGAGCGCAGGATGGCCACTGCTTCCGCATCGTCCCAATCGTGCAGGATCGCCTTCAGCATGATCAGGTCCCCCGATGGCACGCGCGCAAAGAAATCCCCGCCCTCGGCGGTGCAGCGCCCGGCGACGCCCAGCCGCTCCAGGGTGGCCGCAGCGCCGGCGACGACATGGGGCTGATCGAACACGACTCCAAAGAGGCCTGGATTTGCCGCGAGCACGCCGCCCAGCAAAGTGCCGTGCCCGCCGCCCACATCCACCACGCGGGAGAACGGACTGAAATCGTAGGCATCGACGATCCCCGCAGTCACGTCGCGCGTCAGCGCGCTCATGGCGCGGTCGAATGCAGCGCCGTCATCCGGGTGCGTAAGGCGGTAGTCCCAGGAGTCGCTGCCATGCAGCGCCTCGAACGGGGTCTGCCCGGTGCGGGCTCCGTGGACCAGATGGGCCCAGGCCTGCCAGGTATATTCGCGGCCGATATGCTCGGCCCAAGGCCCGAGCGGCATCGGCGCGTCCGAGCGCAGCCCCTCGCCGAGCGGGGTGAGCGAGAACACCCGGTCCACGTCCTCGTGGAATATGCCGGAGGCGGCCAGCGCGCGCATGATCCGGTATAATGTCGGCGCGTGCGCACCCGAAGCGTTCGCAAGCGCGTCGCTGTGGCGCGGCCCCCCGACGAGCAGGTCGGCGATTCCAAGCACCGCAACCACATGCAGCGCCTGTGAGACCTGGTAGCCGTTGATGAGCCGCATCAGCTCCGGCGCGCGGCTCATGGCGTGGCCCGGCGCATGTCGAAGGCCAGTGTTCGCTGGTCCAGCCGTGGCTCGAAGCGGATGGCGCTTCGCACGGCCCAGGTGTTGAGGTTCAGATAGAGGGGTATGATCGGCATATCCGCGGCGACCGCCTCGACTGCCTTGATGAGCAGACGCTCCCGCTCCTGAGCGTCGATCGTATGGAGCGCGCGCTCCGTCAGGGCGTCGAGCGCCGGGTCGCTGTAGCGCCCGGTATTCAATGAGCCGTGGCCGCGGGCCGGGTCGTAGGTGAGCAGCATGTTGACCATCAGGTAGCTCGCCTCGAGGGTTGGGCTGTTCCAACTGGTCAGCCTGATCGGAAACTCCTGGCGCATGGCGCGGGTCACGAAGTTGGCGAACGGCAGCGCCTCGACGGCAGTGGTCACGCCGGCCCGCGTGAACATCTGTGCCACGGCCTGCATGGTCGCGACGTCGGCCGGCAGCCGATCGCTCGGGCCGAACAGGGTCATCTTGAAGCCGTCGGGAAAGCCAGCCTCGATCAGCAGGCGCCGGGCTGCGGCCAGGTCCTGCTGCGGCGGGGTCACGCTGGCCGCGTATGAGAAGACGCCTGGCGGCAGCCATTGCCCCGTGGGGGTGGCCATACCCTCGAGGGTGCGTTCCGCGAGGGCCTGCCTGTTGATGGCGAGCGAGAGGGCGTGCCGGACACGGGGATCGCGCAGCGGGTTGGCCGGCAACGGGCGACCGGCATTGTCGGTGACGAACGGCTCCTCCCCGGCCCTGGAGAAATCCATGCCGAGGAACACGGCCTGAACACCCTCGACCGCATGCACTGCCACGCGGGAGTCGGCGCGCAGCCGGGGCATGTCGCTGGGGTTGGGGAACTCGATCACGTCGAGGTCGCCAGCCAGCAAAGCAGCGGTACGGGCCGCCGCGTTAGGCGCCATTCTGAGATCGACTCTGTCCCATTCGGGCTTGCTGCCCCACCACGCCTCGTTGCGCGTCAGCTCGATCACCTCGCCGTTGAGGTTGCGGGCGAGGCGATACGGCCCGGAGCCGATCGTGGCGCGACCGTCGTTGTAGGCCTCGGCGCCCGCCCCGGCGCCGACATGGCGGGAGACGATGGCCAGCAGCGCCAGATCGCCTGGCAGGTTCGGCGCCGGCCCATCCGTGTGCAGCCGGACGGTGAGCGGGTCGACGACTTCCACCCGACGGATCGGCCGCACGATGCCCGCATAGCCGCCGGGACTGTTCGGCAGAGCCCGGACACGCTCTATGGTGAACGCGACGTCGTCGGCCGTAACGGGCGCGCCGTCATGCCAGCGCGCGTCTGGGCGGAGGCGAAGCTCGAGCGTGGAGTCGTCCACCAGCGCCCACGTCGTAGCCAACCAAGGCTGCAGGCTGCCGTCCGGCGCGCGGTGCAGCAATCGGTCGAACAGGTGCATGGCCGCCGTGGTGTTGGCGGGGCCGACGAAGAAATGCGGGTCGAGAGAAGTCACGCGGCCAGCCAAGCCGATGCGCAGCGTCTCCGCGCGGAGCGGAAGGCTGGCCATCAGCAAGACAACCGCGAGAACGAGGCGCATGCATGTCCTTCCGAATGTCGTTCATTCTGCCATGGTCAGGGCGCCGGCCGGAACACCAGAATAGCAGCGTCGGAGCCGAGAAGCCCCGCCCGCTTCGCTACGAACAGCCGATCCATCTCGGGCACGAACAGCGACGTTCGGGCGCCCGATGAGGTTTTGATCCGCGTGAGCGCGCGATAAGCGCCCGCACTCTCCTGCACGACGTCCACGGCGCCCTCGCCACAACTGACATAGAGCCGGTGACGCTTGGTATCGAAGAACACGTCATCCGCGTCGCCGCAGGTGGAAAGGCTGGCTGCGACGCGCCCGGTGCGGGCATCCAGCAGCACCAGGCGGGCCGGATTGCGGAACACCGCTGCGAGCACCGCGCCGCCTGGATCGAGCGCAATCGGGAAGTTGCTGCCCAAGCCCGGGACGCGCCAGGCCGCGATCTGCTCGCCGCCCGCAAGCACCGCGATCTGCCCTGAATCCGGCACGTTGACGAAGGCGCGCCGCGTGTTGGCGTCGAGCTGGAACCCCTCGGGATGGGCGGGCAGCTTCGCCCTGGCGGTCACGGCCAGGGTGGCCGGGTTCAGCGTTGCCAGCCCGCCGCTGCCATACCCGATCACAAAATGCCCGGTGCTGGCCTCGACACGGATGTTGTCCGCATCATCCCCCAGCAAGACCACCCCCAAGGGTGCGAAGTCCTCCCCTTTGAACAGGTGCACCGACCCGTCCCCGGCATTTGCAACCGCGAGAACATCGGCCTGTGGCGAGTATCCGACGCCCTGTGGCTCCTTCAGCCCCTTGATGCGGTGAACGCCCGCTTTCTTCACGAGATCGATGACGTCGACAGTGTTGTTGCCGAGCTCGGCCACGAACAGGCGATTGCGCTTGATGTCCAGCGCCATATGGTCGATGCGCCCGGTCGTGCCCGGCAGCGGGATTGTCGCTTCGACCACGAGCGGCGGCGCGTCCGCCGCGGCGGCTGCCGAGGCAGGGACGCCCATGACGAGCGCCAGCAGCACGCACTGTGCCGTGGTGCAGGCAGCCCTCCGAATGCGGTCAGCTCTTTGCAAGGTTCACCTTGTCCAACGCCGCACGCAGCCCCTTCGCCAGCTTCTCCGCATCGTCGTTGGCCCAGAAATGCATGAAGAACAGCCGCGGCTCGTCATCGAGCATGTGGTTATGCACCGCCGTGACCTCGATGCCGTTCTCGCGCAGCGCGCGCAGGACAGGGTTCACCTCCTTGGCGGTCAGCACGAAGTCACCGGTGATGGCCGCCTTGCCCCCGCCGGTCGGCTGGAAGTTGATGGCTTCGCCGGCGCCCATCGCGACCGGAACCTCCATGCCGCCGTCGTGGATCGTCTCGGCGCGTGCGATGCCGAACTGATACACGCCAGCCGCAATCTTGCCCTTCGCACCGAGCGTGCGGTCGATCATGGCGGTGTCGAGGTCGACGGTCTCCGGCTGCGCGCTGGCTGGGGCCGCGGGATTGCTCATCGGCGTGTTGCTGAGCGCAAGCCCATCGTGCAGCGCGGCGGCGAGCTTGGCCGGGTCACCGTGGCCAAGGACGTGCATGTAGAACGTCGCAGGCTGGGCGCGCAGCAGGTGGTTGTGCAGGGCGGTGATCTCGATCCCGGCGGCGGCCAGGCTTTTCATGACCGGGTTCACCTCGGTCTCGGTCAGCACGAGATCGCCCATGACCATGCCGCGCGTGCCGCCCTGGAACGCGAGCCAGGAGCCCAGCGCCAAGGTGGGCTTGATGTCCACGCCGTCCAGCGTGACGTGCAGGTCGGTGCGTGGCAGGCCGACGCGGTAGATGCCGCCCGGCATTTCAGCCCCGGATTTGCCGAGCGCCGTGGCGACGGAAGACCAGTCGGTGTCGGCCGCCTGTGCTGCCACGGGCCCGAGCGCCACGAGCGCAGCAGCTGCGAAAACCTGACAGATGTTCATGGGGGCGGTCTCCCTGCGGTTCTAGAGCATGATCGCTTCAGGTAGATGAAGCGATCATGCTCTAGTTTGTTGATTAAGAACGCGGAACCTCGTTTCAGGTCCAAGCAATCTGAAACGATGCCGCTCTAGCAGCCTGTCGGAGTGAGTTCTGGAAGAGCTTTGCAGTCGTAGGCTGAGGCTTTTTTCGATTGGGCGTGCCCGTGTAGGCTGTGTGGTCAGA
>JAYUCA010000313.1:0-2370 GCA_043740535.1 Rhodospirillales bacterium
TGGCGGGCAGCATTCTGCAGGCGGATGCGGCGACGCTGGATATCAGGGATGGCGCCGTGGTGGATCAGGCGGACGGCCGCGAGCGCCTGGACCTGAAGGAGCTGTCGCGCATCGCGTATTTCCGGCCCGACACGCTGCCCCCCGGGGTGCAGGCGGAGCTGATCGCGACGCGGCATTACGTGCCGCGGGACTACCCCTTCGCGTTCACCAACGGCATCCAGGCGAGCTGGCTGGAGGTGGATACCGAGACCGGGTTCATCACATTGCTGAAGCACTGGGTGGTGGAGGACTGCGGCACGGTGCTGAACCCGATGCTGGTCGACGAGCAGATCAGGGGCGGCGTGGTGCAGGGGCTGGGCGCGGCATTGTTCGAGCACTGCGTCTATGACGACCAGGGCCAGATGCAGAACGCCAACCTGGCCGACTACCTGCTGCCGATGGCGGCCGAGATGCCGGACATCACGGTGGCGCACGTCGTCTCCGCAACCAAGGAGAGCATCCTGGGCGCGAAGGGGGCCGGCGAGGCCGGGACGGCGGGGGCGGCAGCGTGCGTGGTGAACGCGGTGAACGACGCGCTGGCGCCGCTGGGCGCGGTGATGACGGATATCCCGTTGACGCCCGAGGCTGTCTTGCGGGCGTTGAGCGCTGCATGACGTCGTATTGCAGGGATATTAAGCGTTGACCGGTCCGCATCGTCACGGCGAGCTCTTGCGAAGCAGTCCAGGGCGGCCGGACGGACCTATTGGTTCTGGATCGCTTCGCAAGGGCTAACAAGAAAGTGTTGTCCAAGTAGTTGATACTGCTTATTGATCATTTTCGATCAGAAGTCCTGACTTGTGCATTGGGTTGGTGGAATGCGAATTGCATTCCACCCTACGAGGCAATCGCGGAGGGGTCTTCGTAGGGTGCACTGCAGGAGGACGATCGGTCGATGGCATCCAGATATCTCGTCACCGGGGGGGCCGGGTATGTCGGCAGCCATGTCGTGTTGGCGCTGCACGACCGCGGCGACGCGGTCGTCGTGCTCGACAACCTGCGGCAAGGGCACCGGGCGGCGATCCCGCACGGCGTGCGGCTGATCGAGGCGGACCTGGGGGACGCAGCGAAACTCGACGCGGTGCTGGCCGATGGACCGTGGGACGGCGTGCTGCATTTCGCAGCCCTGTCGCTGGTGGGGGAGAGCATGCGCGAGCCCATGCGGTATTTGATCGAGAACGGCGGCGTCGGCATCCGGCTGATCGACGCCTGCATCCGCCACGGCATCCCGCGCTTCGTGCTGAGCTCGACCGCCGCCCTGTTCGGCGAGCCGGAGCGTGTGCCGATCGAGGAAGACGCCCGCATCGCGCCCACCTCGCCCTACGGCGAGAGCAAGCTGATGATCGAGCGCGCGCTTTCATGGGCGGACCGGCAGCACGGGTTCCGCAGCGCCTGCCTGCGCTACTTCAACGCCGCCGGGGCGGACCCGGGCGGCCGGCTGGGCGAGGACCACACCCCAGAGAGCCATCTGATCCCGCTTGCCATCGATGCGGCGCTGGGGCGCCGGCCGCCGCTGACCATCTTCGGGTCCGACTACCCCACGCCCGACGGCACCTGCATCCGCGACTACGTGCACGTGACGGACCTGGCGGACGCGCACCTGCTGGCGCTGGCGCAGCTCGATGGGCGGAGCGTGACCTACAACCTGGGCAACGGGGCCGGACACTCGGTGCGGGAGGTGGTGGAGTCGGTCGGTCGCGTGCTGGGCAAGCCGGCGCCCGCCACGTTCGGGCCACGGCGGGCCGGGGACCCGGCCATCCTGGTCGCGTCGTCCGCGCGGATCCGCGCGGAAACGGGCTGGGCGCCCCGCCACGCCGGGCTTGATGACATCGTGCGCACCGCGCTGGACTGGCGCATCCGGCACCCCTTGGGTTTCGCGTCGGCTGCAGCCGGTCTTGACGCCGGCCGACCGATGCGAGGTTGAGCGGACCGGCGGGCAAGTCCACAGTACGCGCATGAACGCCGACCCGCTGCCCCCTGTCGTCATGCCCACCACCGTCACGCAGCGCGTCGTCGAGGCTATCGAAACCATGGTCGCCGACGGGCGGCTGGCCCCCGGCGACCATGTCAGCGAGCCCTTCCTGGCCACCGAGCTGGGCGTCAGCCGCGGCCCGGTGCGCGAGGCCTGCCGCGCGCTGGTGGAGCGCGGGCTGCTGATCGCCCACCCCAACCGCGGCTGCTTCGTGCGGCAGATCTCGGTGCGCGAGGTCGCCGACCTGTATGACGTGCGCGCCGCCATCGCCCGGCTGGCGGCGCAGACCCTGGCGGTCCGCATCACCCCGGACCAGCAGGCCGAGCTTGCCGATATCGCGCGGCGGCAGGAGGCCGCTTCGG
>JAYUCA010000314.1:0-12469 GCA_043740535.1 Rhodospirillales bacterium
TGGACCTGAAACGAGGTTCCGCGTTCTTCATCAATACACTAGAGCTTGATCGCTTCGTCTACCAGAAGCGATCATGCTCTGATCTATCGGTCCTGGATCGCGCCGCAAGGGCTCGCGATGACGAGTCATCCCTCCCTTCCTCTGACGCGAACCTGAAGCTCGGCTCCGGACAGCCGCGCTCCTTTGGCAAAAAGAACCGATCACCAGCGCAACCCCTCCACCAGCCGCCATCCAGTCTCCGCGATCGGCCGCGCCATCCGCCCCAGCGCCGCCGCCGCCGGGTCCGACGCCGTGCCCTCCAGCGACCGCTTCGCGATCCCCTGCACGATCGCCGCCAGCCGGAACAGGTTGAACACCACATACACCTCCCACCCATCGACCTGCCGGCGCCCGGTCCGGGTGTTGTAGTCCGCCACGTAGGCCGCCGCCGATGGGATGCCCAAAGGCCCCAGCTCCACCCCCGCCAGGCCGCGGAACACGTCCGGCGCCAGCCACCACGACAGCGTGTTGTTCGCGAAATCCGAAAGCGGGTCGCCCAGCGTGGACAGCTCCCAGTCCAGCACCGCCACAACCCGCGGCTCCGTCGGGTGGATCATCATGTTGTCCAGCCGCAGGTCCCCATGCACGATCCGAACCTCGCCGCTGTCCGGCAGCCGCTCCGGCAGCCACTCCATCAGCCGGTCCATCGCCGGGATCGTCTCCGTCTCGGACAGGCGATACTGCTTGGACCAGCGGGCGAACTGCCGCTGCATGTAGTTCGCCGGGCGCCCGAACTCCGACAGCCCGACCGCAGCCGGGTCCACCTGGTGCAGCCGCGCGATCGTCTCGTTCATCGAATCGAAGATCGCCCCCCGCTCGGACGCGCCGAGCCCCGGCAGCCGCGGGTCCATGAACACCCGCCCCGGCACGAAATCCATGACATAGAATGTGCTGCCGATCACCCCAGCGTCCTCGCACAACGCATGCACGCGCGGCACCGGCACGCCCGTTCCGGCCAACGCCCCGATCACCTTGAACTCGCGCTCCACCATGTGCGCGCTCTGCAGCAGCTCGCCCATCGGCTTGCGCCGCAACACGGTGTCGCCCGACGGCGCCGACAGCCGGAACGTCGGGTTGGACTGCCCCCCCGCCAGCGGCGAGACCGTCACCGGGCCGCGGAACCCCGGCACATGCCCCTGCATCCAATCGGTAAGCCGATCCACGTCCGGCATGTTGCGGTTGCTGTCGCTGCTGTTCACGTTGATATTCCCATGGCCGTCCGTCACGCGGGCAGGCCGGACGGTAGGTCCGCACGCCGCGTGCGGCAAGGTTCGATTGTCCGACGGTGTTGTTGACAAGCACCCACGACCAGCCTTGAGTCTGGGCAGCGCCCGCTGCCCGAAGGAGGAGGCCCGCTTGTCCGCCAGCCCGGCGATCCGGACCGAAACCCACTGGGGCCGAACCATGCGCTGCTACGCGCACCGCCCGCCCACCGTCGACGCCATGGTCCGCGCCGCCGTGGCCCGCGCGCCGCAGTCCCACGCGCTGGTCGACGGCGCCATCCGCACCACCTACGCCGAACTCGACACCATGATCGGCGCCTGCGCCGCAGGCCTTGCCCGGCGCGGCATCGCCCCCGGCGACCGCGTCGCCGTGTTCCTGGGCAACAGGGCGGAGGCAGTGGTCGCCATGCTCGGCATCGCCCGCCTGGGCGCGGTCCTGATCCCCGTCGGCGAACGCCTGCGCCGGCCAGAGCTGGAATACGTGATCGCCGACGCAAGCCCCGCCGCCCTGATCTACGACGCGGCCTTCGCGGCCCAGCTGCCCGAAGGGCCCGACCCGCCCGTGCGCATCCCGGTCGGCGGCCCCGGCGACGCCTTCGCCGCGATGCTCGCCGAGCCCCCCCGCCCCCCCGCCTGTCCCGCCGCCGAGGAAAGCCTGTTCGCAATCCTGTACACCTCCGGCACCACCGGCCGGCCGAAGGGCGCGATGCTGACCCATCTCGGCGCCGTCCACGCCTGCCTCCATTGGCGTGCCGCGCTCGGCATCGGCGGCGCCCAGACCGAGGTTTCGCCCCTGTGCATCCCGTGGTCCCACGTGTCCGGGCTGTGCGGCGCGGTGCTGCCCATCCTCGACGTGTCCGGCACGCTGGTGATGGTGCGGACCTTCGCCCGCCGCGCCTTCCTCGACCTCGCTGTGGCCGAGCGCATCACCCACGCCGCGATGGTGCCGGCCATGTACGGCCTGTGCCTGCTGGAACCGGACCTGGCCCGGCTCGACCTGTCCGCCTGGCGCCTCGGCGTCTACGGCGGCGCGCCCATGCCCGAAACGACCATCCGCCGCTTCGCCGCCGCCGTGCCGCACCTGCGGATGTGCAACGCCTATGGCGCGACGGAGACGACGTCCCCCGCCACCATCATGCCGCCCGGCGAAGGCGTCGCGCACGCCGACAGCATCGGCCGCGTGGTGGCCTGCGGCGACATCCGCGTGTGCGACGACAACGGACGCCCGCTGCCCCCCGGCGAACAGGGCGAGCTGTGGATCGCCGGACCCATGGTCGTGCCCGGCTACTGGCGCAACGACGCGGCGACCGCCTCGGGCTTCACGGACGGATGGTGGAAATCAGGCGACATCGGCTCCGTCGATGCCGAGGGCTTCGTCCGGATCGCCGACCGCAAGAAGGACATGATCAACCGCGGCGGCTTCAAGGTCTACCCGGCGGAGGTCGAGAACGTGCTGTGCGACCAGCACGGCGTGATCGAGGCCGCCGTCGTCGGCCAGCCCGACCCGATCCTCGGCGAGCGCTCCATAGCCTTCGTCTACGCTGACGTGCCCCTGTCCGAGCACGCCGTGCGCAGCTTCTGCGCCGCCCGCATGGCGGACTACAAGGTCCCGGACTGGGTCGTGCTGTCCGAGCAGCCGCTGCCGCGCAACGCCAACGGCAAGATCCAGAAGGCCGAGCTGCGCCAGATGGCCGCCCGCCACGTCGCCGCCGCCGCGCGCCCCAACAAGCTCCCCAACAAGCTCCCCAACAAGCTCCCCAAAAAGCTCCCCAAAAAGCTCCCATGACCACCGTCGCCGGCGAGGAGCCGCCGTTGAGCAAACCAGAACTCGCCCCGCCGCCCCCTCCCGACGTCCAGCCCAGGACCACGCCGGCCATCAGCTCGCCAGACCTGATCTTCAGGGAAGTCGTGCAGGGCCTGTACAAAGGCAGCTATGTGCCCGGCCAGCGCCTGGTCGAGGCCGACCTCACCCGGAAATGGAACGTCAGCCGCGGCACGGTCCGCGAGGCGCTCAACCGCCTGTCGGCCGAGGGCATCGTGACGCTCAGCCGCCACCGCGGCGCCGCGATCCGCATCCTGGACCGCAAGGAGATGCGCGACATCCTGGAGGTGCTGGAACTGATGATCGGCATGGCCGCCCGCCTGGCCGCCAAACGCATCGGCGAAGGGGCCCACCGCGAACGCTTCACCGAGAGCTTCGAGGCGCTGCTCGCCCTGCGCACCCGGCCAGACTCGTTCGAACTGGTCAGGGCCCGCAACCGGTTCTACCGCACCCTGGCCCTGATCGGCGGCAACCGCGAACTGCAGGACCTTCTCGGCCGCATGCACGTCCACCTGGTGCGCGTGCAGTTGCGCGCCCTGCACGACAACCTGGTGACCGACCGGTTCGACGACTACCGCCGCGTCGGCCAGGCCGTGCTGGCCGGCGACATGCGACGCGCCGAGCTGGCCGCCCGCCGGCATGTCCGCGCGACCAGCGAGGTGCTGAACCTGGTGGGGGACTGATAGTGCGGCGGCCAGTCCCCGCGGCCAGTTCCCGCGGCCAGTCCCCGCGGCCAGTCCCGTCGATGCACGTCATCCCCGGGCCTTTCTTGACCCGGGGATCTCGTCGTAGCCGTCGCATCGGGTTCGAGGCGCCGCTACCCCACCACCTCCAGCAAAGCCGCAAGCACCGCCCGCAGCTCCGTCGCCGCCAGGCTGCGCGGCGCCGCCTCCGTGACGCCCAGCCCCTCGGCGAAGGCCTGCGCATACGCCGTCCGGTTCCCCAATGAGGCAGGCAGCAGCACCATCCCGCGCGCCTTCAGGTCGGCCTCCACGGCGTCCCGCAGCCGCCCGGACGACGGCACCCGGTTCAGCACCAGGCATGACGGGCGCTTTTCGTCGGCCGTCAATTTCAGCGTCCCCTCGGCCGCCCAGATGTCCGGCGGGCTCGGCTGCACCGGGATCACCACCAGGTCCGCCCCGCGGATCGCCCGCCGCGCATCGGTGTCGATCTGCGGCGGGCTGTCCACCAGCACCACGTCGTGTTCCCGCCGCAACCGGTCCAGCTCCGTGCCCAGCCGCCACCCGGACACGTCGCTGAACGTGATGGCCGCCGCCGCGCTGGCGCGCGCCATGCGGATGGCATACCAGCGTGCCAGGCTATGCTGCGGATCGATGTCCAGCAGCGCGACCCGCCTGCTGGGCGCCAGCGCCGCGGCCAGGTTGGCGGCCAGCGTCGTCTTGCCCGCGCCACCCTTCTGCTGCGCTACCGTGATGACGACCGCCATGTGCGAATCCGGACTGTAAGGGATCACCATGCACAAGCCGCTTCCCTCGTGCCAGCCCGAGCCCCTGTTCACCCCGGCCGAAATGGGCCTGGCAGACGCCGCCGCGCCGCGCCTCGGCATGCCCGGCCTGGTGCTGATGCACAACGCCGCGCGGGCGGTCGCGCGGGCGGCCCGCCGTTTCGGCCCCTGCCGCACCCTGGTCCTGTGCGGCCCCGGCAACAACGGCGGCGACGGCTACGCGGCCGCCCGCCTGCTGGCGCTGCAAGGCTGGCCGGTCGCGGTCGCGGCATGGGGCAACGAGCCGCGCCCCGGCAGCGACGCCGCCATCGCCCGCGCCGCCTGGCACGGCCCCGTCGTTCCCTTCACCGCGGCCGAGGCCGCCCGCGCCGCCCTCGTCGTCGACGCCGTCTTCGGCGCCGGCCTGACCCGCGACATCCCCGCCCTGGCGTCCGATGTGCTGGCAGCGGCGCCCCGCGTGCTGGCGATCGACGTGCCCAGCGGCCTGGACGGCGAAACCGGCCAGCCCCGCGGCCGCGTGCGCGCAGCCGACCTCACCGTCACCTTCGTCGCCCGCAAGCCCGGCCACCTGCTGCTGCCCGGCCGCCACCTGTGCGGCGAACTGCTGCTGGCCGACATCGGCATGCCCCCCCAGGCGCTGCCCGCCGCCACGGCCTGGCGCAACACCCCCGCGCTATGGACCATCCCCCGCCCTGGCGCCGCCAGCCACAAATACACCCGCGGCCACCTGACCGTGCTGGGCGGCGCCGAGATGACCGGTGCGGCGCGCCTGGCCGCCGCCGCGGCGCGCCGGGCCGGGGCGGGCCTCGTGACGATCGCCGCAACCGGCGCCGTCGACGTGTACCGCGCCGGCGAGCCCGGCACGATCGTGTCCAACCAGCCGCTCGCCAAACTGCTGCAGGACCCCCGCCGGGAAACCTGGGTCTGCGGCCCCGGCCTGGGCCAGCATGCAGCGAGCCTCGCTCTGCCCATGCTGCTGGCCGCGCACCGCCGCCTGATCGCCGACGCGGACGCGCTGGGTTCGGCGGCCGGCGCGCCGGAGCGTCTGCGCGGCTGCGCCGTCATCACCCCGCACGAAGGCGAATTCGTGAAATTATTCGGCCCGGTCGGCCCCGGCAAACTGGCCGCCGCACGCCGCGCCGCACGCCAGATCGACGCGGTGGTGCTCCTGAAAGGCGCCGACACCGTGATCGCCGCGCCCGACGGCCGGGCGGCGATCAACGACAACGCCCCGCCGTTCCTGGCCACCGCCGGCGCCGGCGACGTGCTGGCCGGGCTGGTCGGCGCCCTGCTGGCACAGGGCATGCCCGCATGGGACGCCGCCTGCGCCGCCGCCTTCATGCACGGCGAGGCCGCACGCCTGGCCGGCCCCGGCCTGATCGCCGAAGACCTCGTACACCGCCTGCCGGAAGCCCTGTATGGCAGATGCCTCCCGGTCCCGTGTAGTCTATAGTCGCGCCGCAACCGGAGCCTGCCCATGAGCGACACCGCCGTCCAGATCGGCCTGTTCGACCGCGCCATCCGCCGGATCGCCACCGTCTGGCGCGACATGGCCTCCACCGTCTCCGCCCCCGAGGGCGAGAGCATCCACGACCAGATGCGCGCCTGCCTCGCCGCCCGCGGCGGCGAGATCAGCGCCCGCAACCGCTCGGCCAAGCTGGCCCAGACCTATCTGAGCCTCGATGACGCCGGCCGCCTGGGCTTCCTGCGCGACCTCGCCGGCTTCGACAGCGACCCCGCCGAAGCCGACCGCGCCTACGAGGCGGTGCAGGCCGCAACCGCCCCCGACGCCCGCGCCACCGCCCAGGTCGTGCTGCGCCGCGCGCTGGAGCCACCGCGGGTGCGCCTGCTGACCCAGTTCACCACCATCCCCGACGGCATGAAGTTCCTGGTCGATCTGCGCGCCACCCTGCTGACGCTGAAGGGCGCCGACCCCTGGCTGGCAGCGCTCGAGAACGACCTGCGCAACCTGCTGGCAAGCTGGTTCGACGTTGGCTTCCTGGAGCTTCAGCGCATCGACTGGAACAGCTCGGCGCTCCTGCTCGAACGCCTCGTCGGCTACGAAGCCGTGCACGAGATCCGCTCATGGAGCGACCTGAAGAACCGCCTGGACAGCGACCGCCGCTGCTACGCGCTGTTCCACCACCGCATGCCGAACGAACCGCTGATCTTCGTCGAGGTGGCGCTGGTCCGTGGCCTGGCCGACAGCGTGCAGCGCCTGCTGGACAAAAAGGCCCCGCTGCAGGACCCGAAGGACGCCGATACCGCGATCTTCTACTCCATCAGCAACTGCCAGAAGGGCCTGGCCGGCATCAGCTTCGGCAACTTCCTGATCAAGCGCGTGGTGGAGCTGCTGGGCAACGAGTTCCGCGGCCTCAAGCAGTTCGCCACCCTGTCGCCCATGCCCGGCTTCCGCCGCTGGCTCGACGCGAAGCTGCGGGAAGACGACCCGAAGCTCCTGAACGAGGAAGAATCGTCCAGCCTCCGCGTCCTCGCCCCCACCGAGGGCGCGGCTCCGGCCACCGGCAACCACGCCCTGACCGCCATCCTGGCCCGGCGCTCCTGGTTCCGCGACCCCGCCGTGCTGAAGGCGGTCGAGCCCGTGCTGATCCGCCTCGGCGCGCGCTACCTGCTCGCCGAAAGGCGCGGCACACGGGCCATCGACCCGGTCGCGCACTTCCACCTCAGCAACGGCGCCCGCGTGGAGCGCATCATGGCCTGCGCCGACACCTCGGAGAAAGGCGCCAAGGAAAGCGCCACCCTGATGGTCAACTACCTGTATGACCCCGCGAAGATCGAGGATTACCACGAGGAATACGCCGGCGAAGGCAAGCGCAACGCCAGCACCGTCGTCCGCAAACTGGCGCGCGGCTGGGCCTGATGGCGATCCCTTTCCTTCTGCCGGAACAGGACCAGCCCGTATGCCAATATCATTCCGTATTCGTCATGCCCGGGCTCGACCCGGGTATCCACGCGGCCGCATCCTGCGCAACGCAAGCCTCTGATAAACGACGTTTCATAGTCGATCCTGGGCACAATCCCAACCGCGTTGATGGCCGGATCAAGTCCGGCCATGACGAGGCCGCAACAAAAAGACATCGAATTAGATCGCTTTCCCTCAAGAAGCTGGAAGCCACGCCATGAACGCCCCCGCCGTATTCGTCCCGCTGCCGCCCGACCGCCTGGCAGCGCTCCACCAGATCGAACGCAAGCTGCTGTGGCTCAGCGCATGGACCATCCACAACGCGAACCACATCCGCCCGAACCGCGACGGCCTGAAGGTCGGCGGCCACCAGGCTAGCTGCGCCAGCGTCATCAGCATCGTCACCGCGCTCTATTTCGAGATCCTGCAGCCGCAGGACCGCGTCGCCGTCAAGCCGCACGCGGGCCCGGTGTTCCACGCGATCAACCGCCTGTTTGGCCGCCAGACCCCCGAAAAAATGGCCGGGCTGCGCCAGATGGGCGGCCTGCAAAGCTACCCGAGCCGCACGAAGGACGGCCCCGAGGTCGATTTCAGCACCGGCTCGGTCGGCCTGGGCGTCGCCCTCACCAGCTTCGCCGCCCTGATGCAGGACTACGTCCGCCTGCACGGCCTGCCCGAGCAGGACCTGCCGCCCGGCCGCATGGTCGCCATCGCCGGCGACGCGGAACTCGATGAGGGCAACATCTACGAGGCCCTGCTGGAGGGCTGGAAGCACGACGTCCGCAATGTCTGGTGGATCATCGACTACAATCGCCAGAGCCTGGACAGCGTCGTGCCGGACCGGCTGTTCGGACGCATCGAAGGCCTGTTCCGCGACATGGGCTGGAACGTCGTGACGTTGAAATACGGCCGCAGCCTGCAGGCCGCCTTCGAGCGCGACGGCGGCGAGTCGCTGCGCCGCTGGATCGACGACTGCCCCAACAGCCTCTACTCCGCCATCACCTTCCAGGGCGGCGCCGCCTGGCGCCAGGCGCTGCTGGCCGACCTGGGCCGCGAGCCCGGCCTGCGCGCCATCATCGACCCGCTGACCGACGATGAGCTGGCGGCCCTGATGACGAACCTCGGCGGCCACGACGTCGACTACCTGATCGAATGCTTCCGTGAGGCCGACGCGGCCGGCGACCAGCCGACCTGCTTCATCGCCTATACGGTCAAGGGCATGGGGCTGCCTTTCGCCGGGCACAAGGACAACCATTCGGGCCTGATGACCAAGGACCAGATGGACAGCTTCCGCTCCCAGATGGGCATCCGCCCGGGCCATGAGTGGGACGTGGCCGAAGGGCTGGAGCTGAGCCCCGCCGCCTTCCAGGCCGTCATCGACGCGGCGCCCTTCGCCAGGACGCTGACGCCGTCCGGCCGCAAGCTGCATGCCGCCATCGTGCCGATCCCGGCCGTGCTGCCGGGCCCGAAGACGGTCGGCCGCAAGGTCAGCACCCAGGCCGGGTTCGGCGACATCCTGGCCGAGATCGGCCGCGGCAAGGACGACTGCACGGAACTCGCCAAGCACATCATGACGACCAGCCCGGACGTCACCGTCTCCACCAACCTCGGCCCCTGGGTCAACCGCCGCGGCGTGTTCGACCGCCACACCCGCAACGACGTCTTCCGCGACGCGAAGCTGGCCAGCGCCCAGCGCTGGGGCATGTCGCCGACCGGCCAGCACATCGAGCTGGGGATCGCCGAACAGAACCTGTTCCTGATCCTGGGCGCCGCCGGCCTGCAGCATCACCTGACCGGCGCCCGCGTGCTCCCGATCGGCACCGTCTACGACCCCTTCGTGAACCGCGGCCTCGATGCGCTGATCTACGCCTGCTACCAGGACGCCCGCTTCCTGCTGGTCTCGACCCCCAGCGGCATCTCGCTGGCGCCCGAGGGCGGCCAGCACCAGAGCATCAACACCCCCCTGATCGGCATGGCGGCGGACCGCCTGGCATCGTACGAGCCCAGCTACGTGGATGAGCTGGCGATCCTGCTGCGCCACGCCTTCGTGCACATGCAGGCCGAAACCGGCTCGGCCGTCTGGCTGCGCCTGTCCACCCGCCAGCTGGAACAGCCCGCCCGCACCCTGGACCCGGCCGCCGTCATCGCCGGCGGCCACTGGGTCGTGCCCCCCGCCGCCGGCGCCCCGATCGCGCTCGCCTACCAGGGCCCGATCGCGCCCGAGGCCGAAGCCGCCTTCGCCGAACTACGGGAAGACGTGCCCGGCGCCGGCCTGCTGGCGATCACCAGCCCCGACCGCCTGCACGCCGGCTGGCTCGACGCCGCCCGCACCCGCCGCACCGGCGAGCCCGCGACCTCGCACATCGAACAGCTGCTCGCCCCCCTGGCCCCCGGCGCCGCGCTGGTGACGGTGCTGGACGGCCACCCGGCCGCCCACTCATGGCTGGGTGCCGTGCGCGGTCAACGCGTGGTCCCGCTGGGCCCCGACCATTTCGGCCAGAGCGGGGACCTCGTGGACCTCTACCGCGAATACGGCGTGGACACCGACGCCATCCTCGACGCGTGCGCGCAGGCTCTGTTGGGGTAGCCGGCTGTCACAGGGAAGTGCATGCCGGTGACTGATGCCAAGCGCCCAAAGTCCTGACTCCCCGAACACCGTAGGGTGGAATACGCCTTCGTATTCCACCATCCCCCACCCCGACTGGGAACCAAGCAACGTCCCAACCCAACGCCGGCGCCACCGGTCAGGACGTTCGATCCCGGGTCCTACGCCGGCCGGAAACCATACATACCAGGCAGCATGAGACACCTGATCACCCGGGCATGACCCGGTTCCCCGTCACGGCGCTCCGCAGCGTCGACCTCGCCGTCCCCGACCTCCGCGCCGCGGCCGCATTCTACACCGCCGCCTGGGGCCTCGAACCCATAAGCCACGACGCCGCGACCGTCCTGCTGCACGCAACCGGCGGCGATCACCACGTCCTGGCGCTCCACGCCGGCCCGGCCCCCGCCATCCGCTCGATCACCTTCCGCGTGGCCGACGCCGCAGCGCTCGACGGCATCGCCGCCCGCGTCCCCGCTGCCGGCGGCCGCCTCCTCGCGCCCATCGGCCCCCTCCCATGCGCCGCCGGCGGCGTGGGCCTCGTCATCCAGGACCCGCAGGGCCGCGTCATGCGCTTCGTCCACGACGACCTCCGCCGCGTCGCCGGCCCGCCGGCGCCCGACCGGCCGGAACGCCTGTCCCACGTCAACATCAACAGCCGCGACACCGATGCCGCCAGCGCCTTCTTCCAGGCCGTGCTCGGCTTCCAGCTGACCGACCGCTCGAAGCTGATGGCCTTCATCCGCTGCAACAGCGACCACCACGCCGTCGTCATCGCCGACGCGCCGGTGGATGGCCTGAACCACGTGGCGTTCCTGATGCCCACGCTGGACGCCGTGATGCGCGGCGCCGGCCGCATGATCGACCACGGCCACCCCATCGCCTGGGGCGTCGGCCGCCACGGCCCCGGCGACAACGTCTTCGCCTACTTCGTCGATCCCTTCGGCATCGTCGTCGAATACACCGCCGAGGTCCTGCAGGTCGACGACGCCTACCGCCCCCGCGGCCCCGCCGAATGGACCTGGCCGCCCGGCCGCACCGACCAGTGGGGCATCGCCCCGCCCAAGACCGAGGCGCTCCGGCACGCGCAGCAGGCGATCCGCTTCGAGACCCAGGCGTGACCGAGTACGACGTCGTCATCATAGGCTTCGGCCCCACCGGCGCCGTCGCCGCCTGCCTGCTGGGCCAGGCCGGCCTGCGCACGCTGGTGATCGAGAAGCAGCCCGCGGTCTGGCCAAAACCCCGCGCCATCGCGATCGACCACGAAATCCTCCGCGTGCTGCAGAACGTCGGCGTGGCCCACCAGGTGCTGCCCCACACCGCGCCCTTCACCGCCTCGCAGCACTTCGGCGTCGACGGGCAGCTGATCCGCCACGTCGACATGATCCCGCCGCCCTATCCGCTCGGCTACGTGCCCTCGATGGTCTTCACCCAGCCACCGGTCGAGGCCGCCATCCGCGCCCACGCCGCATCGTTCCCCGCTGTCGAAGTGGCCCTCGGCGCCGAGTTCGCCGCCTTCGACCAGGATGCCGCCGGCGTCACCGTCCACCTCACGCGCCAGGGCGCCGCCCGCAGCGTCCGCGCCGCCTACCTGATCGGCGCCGACGGCGCATCGAGCCCGGTGCGGCAGCAGGCCGGAATCGCCCTGCAGGACCTGATCTTCGACGAGCCCTGGATGGTGATCGACGTCAGGATGCACCACGCCGCGCTCGAAAAACTGCCCCCCACCGCCGCACAGTTCTGCGAGCCGCAGCGCCCCAGCACCTTCATCATCGGCCCCGGCAACCACCGCCGATGGGAGATCATGCTGCTGCCCGGCGAAGACCCCCGCGCCATGGAACAGGACGCCGCCGTCTGGCGCCTGCTGTCCCGCTGGATCACCCCCGTCGACGGCACGCTCTGGCGCGCCAGCAGCTATCGCTTCCACGCCCTGGTCGCCCGCCGATGGCGCCGCGGCCGCGTCTTCATCGCCGGTGACGCAGCCCACCAGCAGCCGCCCTTTCTGGGCCAGGGCATGTGCCAGGGCATCCGCGACGCCGCCAACCTCGCCTGGAAGATCGAGGCCGTGCTGTCCGGCACGGCGACGGACGCGCTGCTGGACACCTATGGCACTGAGCGTGGCGCGCACGTCGCCACCCTCACGGCCCGCATCAAGGCGATCGGCCACGCCATCTGCGAGCGTGACCCGGCCGCCGCCCGCGCCCGCGATGCCGCCCTGATCGCCCAGGGCGGCGGCCAGGCCCCCCGCGTGACCCGGCAGGACATCGTCCCCCCGCTGGAAACCGGCCTGCTCTCCCACGAGGCCCACCCCGCCCGCGGCGCCCTGTTCCCCCAGCCCTGGATCGTCGACGAAACCGGTCCATACCGCATGGACGAACGGACCGGCGCCGGATGG
>JAYUCA010000315.1:0-3687 GCA_043740535.1 Rhodospirillales bacterium
CTCTTGCCGGGCATCTCCGTAAACCCTGCTCACAGAAGGGCCACGATCATGTTCATGCGCGTCGACAAGCTTCAGACCGAACTGCCGGCTCCAAAGAAAGCTGACCCCAATGCCGCCGCAGCCCTGCAGGAATTGTTGGGTGGCAAATACGGCGAGATGTCCACGCTCGGGAACTACCTGTTCCAAAGCTTCAACTTCCGCAGCAAGAGCAAGCTGCGCCCCTTTTACAGCCTCGTCGCCGCCATAACCGCCGAAGAACTCGGCCATGTCGAGCTGGTCAGCGCCGGCATCGCGATGCTCGCCAACGGCCCCGACGGCAAGGCCGACATGAAGGACGGTGGCGACATCAGCAAATCCCCTTACGAGGCCATGCAGGACATCCGGTCCTTCGCCTCGTTCGCCTCCCACGGGGGCGGCGCGGTCCCGGTGAACAGCAACTCCATGTCGTGGAACGCGGACATGGTGACCACCACCGGCAACGTCGTCGTCGATCTGCTGCACAACTTCCATCTCGAGTGCGGCGCCCGCATCCACAAGCTCCGTGTCTATGAAACCATGACCGAGGCAACGGGGCGGTAGGTCTGCGGCTACCTGCTCGTCCGCGGGTCCGTCCATGCGCACGCCTATGCGCTGGCCCTGAAGCAGATCACCGGTGTCGAGATCGAGAAGATGCTGCCGACGCCCAACATCAACCTCGACAAGATCCCCGAGTGCCAGAAATACCTGAACGAGGGTTCGCATCGCCGCCTGTACACCTTCAGTCCCAGCGACTACGCCGAGATGTCCGGCATCTGGGGCGGCGGGGAGATGGCGCTGCCAGGCGACCCCCCGGGCGAGCTCGAGGTCGTCGACGGCCACCCCGAAGGCGGCAAGATCCAGGAACTCGCCGGCATGCCGAACGCCTTCACGCCGGACTACGCGCCCGAGGAGATGTTCGAGATCGCCTCGAAACTCTACAAGAAATCGCGTTGATCGGTCGGCTGATCGCGGCAGGGGACCAGCGCCCCTGCCGCCGTGGCCTCAGCCGATCACCGTCCGCGACACGCTGTAACGCTCCATGACCGCCTCGTCCGGCTCGAACCCCAGACCCGGCGTTTCCGGCAGCGTCAACGACGCGACGTCCGGATCGAACAATGCGTGCGGCTGCGCCTCCAGCGTGATGAAGGCCGTTTCCAGCGGGGTCGACCGCGTCGAGCCGGCGATCACGTGGGCTGTGGCGAGGTAGCCCGGGCCCCAGTAGAAGCAATGCGGCACGACGCGCACGCTGTAGGCCTGCGCCAGCGTGCAGATGCGCTGCATCGCCGTGATGCCGCCCACCTTGATCACGCTCGGCTGCACGAAATCCACCGCCCGCGCCTCGAACAGCCGCTGGAAGTCATGCAGCGTGCAGATGTTCTCCCCGGCCGCGATCGGCACGCCCTCGCTGCGCACCTCCGCGAGGCCGGCGAAGTCCTCGGGCGGCCATACCGGCTCCTCCAGCCAGTGGAAGTCGTGCTCCAGGATCTCGGCGGCGATCCCCCGGGCTTCGTCGACGGGCCAAGGGCAGTTCACGTCCAGCATGATCCGCGTCTCTGGCGCCACCGCCTGCCGTGCCGCCAGGAACGCCGGCACGGTCGCCTCGTGCAGCTTGATCCAGGCATACCCGGCGTCCACCGCACGGCGCACGTTGCGCGCGATCACCGGGCCGTCGCCGGCATAGCGCATCAGGCTCGCATACAGCGGGATCGGCCGCGCCGCGCCGCCCAGCAGGCGGAACACCGGCAGCCCGGCCCGCTTGCCCGCCAGGTCCCACAGCGCGATGTCCATCGCCGACAGCGCATACATCACCGGCCCGGTCCGTCCGAACCCGTGGAAAGCCCGCTGCGCCTCGTCCATCATCGCGGCGATCGGCTGCGGGTCGCGGCCCAGGAACCAGGGCGCGACCAGCGTATCCAGGATCGCCTGCGTGCCCGCGTTGACGAAGTGCCCGAACGCCTCGCCCCAGCCCACCAGGCCGTCATCCGTGTGCACCTTGACGATCAGGCTTTCCATGGCCGCCCAGGCCTGGAGACCGGGCCGCATGCCGATCTTCTCACCGCCGGTCTCGAAGGGGATGGACACGCGCCAGGTCTCTATCCGGTCGATCTTCATGTGCGGCTCCTTCAGCTCCCGCCCGGGGGCGCGGTGTCGAAATACATGTCCTGCCAGGATTGAGGGTGCTGTTTGATCACGCCGGTCTTGAACATGAAGTCCGCCGTGCGCTGCGCCCCCCGCGGCCGCAGCGTGAACTCCACCCCTTCATCGCCCATCATCGCAACCAGCTCGGCCGCCGTCGTCTTGTCCTTGGTGACCCGCAGATAGGCCTCCGCCGCGTCCATCCGGTGCTGGTTGATGAAGTCGGTGCAGTCCTGCAGCGCCGCCATGAACACGCCGACCACCACCGGGTTCTGCGTGCGGAACTTCGTGCTGGCCGACAGCGCGCTGACGGAATGCGGCCCGATCGCGTCGAAGGTGCTCGCCACCACGTGCACGCCCGGTTGCGCCAGCTCGAAATGCTGATACGGCAGCGCGCTGAAATGCGACGTGAACGCGGCGCCGCCCGCCAGCATCCCGGTCGTCGCGTCGGGGTGGCCCATCGAGACGGTGTTCGGGTCGAGCCGCCGATACTCCGCGTCGCCGAACGCCTTGCCGGCCAGGATGTCCAGCATCATCGCCTGCATCGACACTTTGACGCCGGGCAGCGCGATGCGGTCGTTCGGCCCGTAATCCGCGACGGTCTTCAGCCGCGGGTCCCGCGTCACCAGCAGCAGCGGCATGATGTTCATGCCCGACAGCGCGCGGATGCCGATGCTGGCGCGCGTCTTGTCCCACAGCGTGATCATGTTCGACATGCCGATGGCGCCGACGTCGAGCGCGCCGGAGATCAGCGAATCGTTCAGCACCGCCGGCCCGCCCATGGTGACGAACTCGGCCTTAAGCCCGGGCATCCCGGCGGCCTTGGCCCGGGCCGCCAGGAAATCCCGGTCCTGCATGATGACCAGCTGCATGTAGGGCAGGCCGTACTGCAGCCCGATCCGGATCCGGTCCGTCTCCGCCCGCCCGGCCCCGCACGCCGCCACCCAGATCAGCCCGGTGGCCAGGCACGCTCGCAGCAGCCCCAATGCGGCCTCCCTCTGGAATTTCCCGGACCATAGCGCGGCGCCGAGCATCTTGCATGCCCCGCTCTCCTGGCCCAAGATTCGTGCGCCACCGCCGCATGAACGCCCGAAAGGGCTGGGGTGAGGGGGACCGCCGCACGCCCATCCGCCGCAGAGCACCCCTTGCATGCCACCCAAATGCGAACTCGTTGCCGTCAGCAAATCCTTCGGCGCCACCCAGGTCGTCAGCGACGTCAGCCTGTCGGTCACCGAGGGCGAGTTCGTCGTCATCCTGGGGCCCAGCGGCTGCGGCAAGACCACGACGCTACGCATGATCGCCGGGCTCGAACGCCCCGACGCAGGGACCATCGCGATCGGGGGGACCATCGTCTCCGGGCCGGGCCGGTTCGTGCGGCCCGAGCATCGCGCCATCGGCATGGTGTTCCAGTCGTATGCGATCTGGCCGCACATGACGGTGTTCGAGAACGTCGCCTATCCGTTGCGGGTCCGGCGCGTGCCGATGCGGGAGCGGCGGCGGCGGGCGGACGAGGTGCTGGAGCTCGTCGGGCTG
>JAYUCA010000316.1:0-20139 GCA_043740535.1 Rhodospirillales bacterium
ACGACATTAAGTAACGACTCGTCATCGCGAGCCCTTGCGAAGCGATCCAGGACCGACAGATCAGGCCTGGCCGCCCTGGACTGCTTCGCAAGAGCTCGCAGTGACGATGCGGACCGGTCAATGCTTGATATCCCTGGTATTACCGGCGGCGCGGCCGCCATGGGTTTCACCCATCCTACGACGTGACCCGTAGGATGGGTGAAACCCATCTTCCCGGCGAGGATTCTGCCGCCCGTATCAGTCGCGCAGCGTGAACGGTCTCATCAACTGCGCGCCGAGCTTGCCCGAGATCGGCGTCTGGATGCCGTATGCCGCCGGCCATGTCTTGCGGGGAAGATGATAGGTGCCGAACAGCCGATCGACCCAGGGCATCAGCGCCGCGTAGTTCCGGTCGATCGGGTTCTGCAGCGTATGATGCCAGTGGTGGAAGGCGGGCGTCGCGACCAGCCATTCCAACGGTCCGAACCGCCAGCGCACGTTGGCGTGGATGAAGAAGGCCCACAGCGTGCCGATCACGGCGATCAGCACGGGGATCATGTTGCCGTCCGCCGCCCCCTGGCCGGCCAGGCCCAGCGCATAGACGGGCACCAGGCCGCATAACCGGGTGAACACGAGGTCCACCGGGTGGCCGCGGGTGTTGACCAGCCAGTCGATATGCTCGGCGCTGTGGTGCACGGCATGGAACCGCCACAGCAGCGGCACCTCGTGCGACAGCCGATGGCCCCAATAGGAGCCGATCTCCGCAATCACCATCGCGGCCGAGAAGCGCAGCCAGAACGGCGAGTCGTTCACGAACGCCTGCGCGCTGGCCGGCATCAGCCGGTGCGCGGCGACGGCCATGATGCTCAGCGGGAGGCCGAGCACCAGGCTGGGGACGATGCCGCCCAGGAAGTAGTAGAACAGATCGACTGCGAAATCCTTGCGGAAGACCTTTGCCGGGTGCAGGGCGAAAATGCGCTCCAACGGCACGAAGATGACCGCCAGCAGCACCAGCCAGACGCTGAGATGAAAAAAGTCGTTGGCGAATGTAACGAGCATCGCAGGCCTTAGACCAGGTGAGGCGGGGGCCTTGAAGGGACCACCCGTGCCGCGACCTTACCAGAGAAGCTGCACATCATGCCAGGGTGCGATGACGAGAGAATAACGCGCACGATCGACCGGATCGCGTCAACCCGCATTGACCCGTCGACGCAGGCGAAGCATGCCGGCGAGCCCGACCACGCCACCCATCATCAAGACCCAGGTCGAAGGCTCCGGCACGACAATCGACACGCCATCCAGCAGCGAGAACGGCGGCACGCCGGCCGGCAAGCCCTTGGCGAGGAACGACAGGACCTGGTTGCTCTGCTTGGCGGTGAACATCACCGCAGCCGTCTTCCAGCCGGTGAACCCCATGTCCGTGTTCTGGATATAGCCGGTGTCGTAGTTGTCGGCGCCAAAGGCGACAGACCAGCCCTCGCTGTTCACGCCGCGGAAGCCCTGTTGCTGCGCGCCAGCCCAGTTGAACGTCAGCACATAGGTCGATCCGACGGCCAGGCCAGTGATCGTCTGCGTGATGGCGCCGGTCTGGTAGGCGCCGTCAGCGCCGACGAAGTTGCCGCCGTTCGGGCTGGTGGTCAGGCCGTTGGTGGAGCCGTCATTCGGACCCCAGAGTTGCAAATACTGATTGTATTCCGGGGTGAAGGCGCCGGTCGTGTCCGCCGTTGTGCCAGACGAGCTGGTCGGGCTGCTGGCGTACAGGAAGTTGTAGCCGTCGGTGTAGTTGCCAGCGACGGTGCCCGACGACCAGCCGACCACGTTCGTGGTGTTCATCTGGTATGAGCCATACAGCGGCGCGCCGCTGGCGATCGTCGTCTGCTCAAACCCGCCGTTCACGACGAAGTTGGTCGGCGTCGCGGCCGCCGGCATCGCTGCCGCCGCACACGCCAACCAACACACGCCGACGATGCCAGCCTTGCCGAAACCCATGATCCGTCCTCGTTCCCGCACCAGGTCCGTCCCATCGAACCGGGAAGGCCTTTGTATCCGCAATCTCTATAACGAAAGATTGACGGACAAGGCGAGGAGTAAAGCCTTTGGAAACGGCCGGCTTGACATTTCCTTATCTACAGCATCAACAGCCGACAAAAGCCCGGCAGCGCCGTCGTCAGAAGATCACCGGCTCAGGCACAGGCGCGCCGAAATCGGTGCGGAGGAAGTCGAAGTCGCAACCCTCGTTGGCCTGCTGGATGTGCTTGCTGAACGCCCAGCCATACCCGCGCCCGAACCGCGGCGCAGGCGGTGCCCAGGCGGCGCGGCGGCGCGCCAGCTCCTCGTCGGTCACCTCCATCCGGATCGTTCGCGCGTCCACGTCCAGCGTGATGACGTCGCCCGTCCGCAGCAGCGCCAGCGGCCCGCCCACGAAGCTTTCGGGGCTGACATGCAGCACGCAGGCGCCATAGCTGGTGCCGCTCATCCGCGCGTCCGACAGCCGCAGCATGTCGCGGTGGCCCTGCTTCAGCAGCACCTTCGGCATCGGCAGCATGCCCCATTCCGGCATGCCCGGACCGCCCTGCGGGCCCGCGTTGCGGAGCACCAGCACGTGGTCGGCGGTAATGTCCCAGCTTTCGTCGTCGACGGCCTGCTTCAGGCTGGGATAGTCGTCGAACACCAGCGCCGGGCCGGAATGCTTCAGGAAGCGCTGGTCCATCGCCGCCGGCTTGATGACGCATCCGTCGGGCGCCAGGTTGCCGTGCAGCACGGCCAGCGAGCCCTCGCCGTAGATCGGCCTGTCCAGCGGGCGGATGACGTCGTCGTTGTAGACCTTCGCGCCGGCGATGTTCTCGCCGACCGTCTTGCCCGTGACGGTCAGGCAGTCCAGGTGCAGATGCCCGGCGATCACCTGCATCAGCGCCCTGATCCCGCCGGCATAGAAGAAGTCCTCCATCAGATACTGGCTGCCGCTGGGCCGCACGTTGCCGATCACCGGCACCAGGCGGCTGTAGCGCTCGAAATCCGCCAGGCCCACATCCGTGCCCGCCCGGCGCGCCATCGCGATCAGGTGGATGATCGCGTTTGTCGAGCACCCCATCGCCATCGCCACGGCGATCGCGTTCTCGAACGCCGGCCGCGTCTGGATCCGGCTGGGCTTCAGGTCCTCCCACACCATGTCCACCACCCGCCGCCCGCTCTCCGACGCCAGCCTGATGTGCCCGGCGTCGGCCGCCAGCACGCTCGACCCGCCCGGCAGCACCATGCCGACGGCCTCGGCGATCGCCGTCATGGTGCTGGCCGTGCCCATCGTCATGCAGGTGCCATAGCTGCGCGCGATGCCGCCCTCGACGCCCAGCCAGTCCTGCTCGGTGATCTGGCCGGCCCGCAGCTCATCCCAGTATTTCCAGCTGTCGCTGCCGGACCCGAGCGTCTTGCCGCCCCAGTTGCCCCGCAGCATCGGCCCGGCCGGAAGGAACACGCACGGCAGGTCCATGCTGGTGGCGCCCAGCAGCAGCCCGGGCGTCGTCTTGTCGCAACCGCCCATCAACACGGCGCCGTCGACGGGGTGGGACCGCAGCAGCTCCTCCGTCTCCATCGCCAGCATGTTGCGATACATCATGCTGGTGGGCTTCACGAAGCTTTCGGACACCGACAGCGCCGGCAGCTCGACCGGGAAGCCGCCGGCCATCAGCACGCCGCGCTTCACGTCTTCCACCCGCTGCTTGAAGTGCACGTGGCACGGCTGCAGGTCCGACCAGGTGTTGACGATGGCGATCACCGGGCGGCCCTGCCACTCCTCGGGCGAATACCCCATCTGCATGGCCCGGCTGCGATGCCCGAAGCTGCGCAAATCGGCCGGCCCGAACCAGCGGGCGGAGCGCAGATCAGACGGCGCCAGCCGGCGAGCCTCGGTGTCAGAGGGCGTGTGCGGAAAATCAGCCATCAGCTTCCCCGTGCAAAATAAAAACCGAACCCCGTGGGACGGAAAAGCGAAGCGTCATCCGCCCCCGTCGCCCGGCCCCCAACAGAAGCGGCGCCCAACAGCCTATCACCGAATCGGCGCGCAATTGGTCCGCCCCGCGGCGACGCAGTCCTGGAGGCGCCCGGCGCTGCGCAGCGCGCCCGACAGGAACAGCCCGACGGCCACCAGGCCAGCCAGCAGCAAAACCGCGGCCACCACCTGCCGCAACGAGCCGGAGGAGCCGTCCGCCTTCCCGGGCTCGTTGTCCGCTTTCGACACACCGCCCCCAAATCAATCTGTCGGCGCAGCCCCATGTTGACACGGCATCGGGCTTTGACGCCATAAGGCCGCCATGCGCGGCCCATGCCTTCGACTGCTGCTGGTCTTGCTGCTGCTGCTGCCGGGGGCGGCGCGGGCGGCCGACATGCAATTCATCACCTCGGACGGCGTGCGGCTGCACTTCATCGAGGCCGGGCCAAAGGCTGCGCCGACGATCGTGTTCGTGCCCGGCTGGACCATGCCGGCCTGGATCTTCCAGCCGCAGATCGAGGCGTTCTCCAAGCGCTACCACGTCGTCGCCGTCGATCCGCGCGGCCAGGGCGCCAGCGACGTGCCGGTCAGCGGCTACGACTACCAGCGTCGCGGACAGGACATCGGCGACCTGATCGCCGCCCTGCGCGTGCCGAAGGTGCTGCTGGTCGGCTGGTCGCTGGGCGTGCTCGACAGCCTGGCCTACGTGCAGCAATCCGGCGACGCGCGGCTGGCCGGGCTGGTGCTGATCGACAACTCGGTGGGCGAGGACCCGCCGCCGGTGGCGTCCAAACTGCCGATGCGGCGCGGCCCCAAGCTGGAGCGCGACGAGCAGATGCGCCGCTTCGTCGCCGGCATGTTCCACACCCCCCCGGGCCCGAGCTACCTCGAAGCGCTGACCGCCGCGGCCCTGCGCACCCCGCCCGAGATCGCCGCCCAGCTCAGCAGCTACGCGGTCCCCCGCACCTATTGGAAAGAGGCTGTCTATTCCGTGCGCAAGCCCGTGCTGTACATCGTCCGCCCCCGCTTCGCGGGCCAGGCCGGCAACCTGGCGGCCAAGCACCCCACCGCAGAAACCGCCATATTCCCGACGGCCGGACACGCGTTGTTCGTGGACGAGGTCGGCCGCTTCGACTCGCTGCTCGAGGGCTTCATCCGTCGGCGCGTGTGGCCATGAAGGCCCGCATGTCGCTGTGGCCGCTGTTCCTGGTGTCGGGCGCGGCCGTCGCCTACGAGATCGCGCTGACCCGCTACTTCGCCGTCGCGAAGTGGTCGGAATACGGCTACTGGGTCATCTCCATCGTCATGGTCGGCTTCGCGCTCAGCGGCGTGTCGGTGGCGATCGTGCGCGACTGGGCGGCGCGGCATGGGGCGGCGCTGCTGACCTGGTTGCCGGCGCCGCTCGTGCTGGCGGCGGCCGGCGGCTACTACGGCGCCACCAGCAACCCGTTCAATCCGCTGCAACTGCAGAACGCGGCGACCTTCATGCCGCAGCTGGGCAACATCGCGCTGTATTACGCGGTGCTGCTGCCGTTCTTCTTCCTGACCGGGTTCTACATCAGCCTGGTGTTCGTGCTGAATGCGGACCGGGTGAACCTGGTGTATGGCTTCGACCTGACAGGCGCGGGGGCCGGGGCCGCCGCGGTGCTGGTGCTGATGGCCGTGCTGCATCCGTTCCAGCTTGTCCCGGCGCTGCTGGTCCCGCTTGCCGCCGCCTCGTTGCTGGGGCCCGGGCGATGGCGCGCCGGCGGGCTGGCGCTGGCCGCCCTGGTCGGCAGCGAGGCCCTGCTGCTGCTGGACGACCGCGCCGCCTACAACGACTTCAAGGCGATCTACGCGCCGATGCACACGCCGAACGCCCAACTGGTGGCCGAGGTTCGCTCCCCCCGCGGCCTGTATGCGGTGCTGGACGACTTCACCGAGCGCGTCGACGTGGACCTGTCCAACAACGCCGGCATGCTCGGCGTACCCGGGCCCCCGGCGTCGTTCGGCGTCTACCGCGACGGATCCCGCGTCGCCGCGCTGCCGAAGGACAGCGGGCTGGGCGCGCCCTACGCCCCGGCCACGCTCGATGCGCTGCCCTATGTGCTGCACCCCGCCGCCCGCGTGCTGCTGACCGGCGCCAGCGGCGGCTTCCGCGTCCGCCAGGTGCTGGAACTCGGCGCGGCCAAGGTCGACGCGATCGAGCCGGACCCCGTGTTGCGCGGCGCCATCGAGCACGGCCTGGGCGGCGCCCCCGCGCTGCCGGCCGACCCGCGCGTGCGCCTGTTGGCCGAAAGCCCGCTGGCCGCGGTGCGGCTGGGTGGCCCCTATGACGTCGTGGACATCGCCGCCGACTTCCTGGACGCCGGCGAGGCCAACGCGACCGCCTTCACCGCCGAGGCGATGGCCGCCGATCTGGGCGCGCTGACGCCGGGCGGCATCCTGTCCATCCCGGTGTCGATCCGCGAGCTCCCGGTGTATGCGATCCGCCTGCTGGCGACGGTGCGGGAGGCGCTGCTGCAGGCCGGCGTGCTCGACCCGCCGGCGCACGTGATCGTCTACCGCTCCGCCTGGAACCTCCGCATTCTGGCGTCCAAGGCGGCCTGGACCGCTGCCCAGATCGATACCGTCAAGCGCTTCGCCGACGAGCGGTCGTTCGACCTGTCCTACTACCCCGGCATCGACGTCGCCGCCGCCCGCGCCGGCATCTACAACGACCTGCCGGCGGTGAACTTCGAAAGCGGCGAGGTCTCGACCGGCGCCGGGTCCGAAGACGCGGTGGCGGACGAGGCCGGCGCGGTGCTGCGCGGCGAGCCCAGCGACAGCCAGGCGGCGTTCAACCTGCAGCCGATCACCCTGGACCGCCCGGCCTTCTACTCCATCCTGCGCCTGGCGCAGGTGCCCAACATCCTGAAACGCATCGAGATCCTGCCGCAGCCCGAGGTCGGCCAACTGGTGAACCTGGCCGTGCTGGGCCAGGCGATCGTGCTGGCGCTGCTCGTGCTGGCCGTGCCGTTGCTGGCGCCCCGCGTCGCCGGACGAACCGAGCACGGCCGGAAGCCGGCGATCCTGCGGCCGGTCATCTACTTCGCCAGCCTGGGCCTGGGGTTCCTGTTCATCGAGATCGTGCTGATCGAGAAGGCCAGCCTGTATCTGAACGACCGCACCAGCGCCTTCGCCCTGGTGCTGACCGGCATGCTGGTGTTCTCCGGCTTCGGCAGCCTGCTGACCGAGCGCGCCGGGCGGGCTGGCATCGTGCTGGTGGGCCTGGTGATCGTGTTGTGGTGCGCAGGCGCGCTGTTCGGGCTGGAGCGGCTGCTGCTGGCCACGATCGGGCTGCCATGGGCGGCGCGGGCGGCGATCCTGCTGGCGGTGACGGCGCCGGTTTCGGTGGCGCTCGGCATGCCGTTCCCGATGGGCCTGGCCCGCGCCGGGGCGGCCGGCGGCGGCTTCATGCCCTGGGCCTGGGGGCTGAACGGCGCGTTTTCGGTGGTCGCGACGCCGCTTGCCAACCTTTTGGCGGTTCAGGCCGGCTTCGACAGGGTTCTTATCGCCGCCGCAATCCTCTATGTCGTCACCATCCTGTCCTTCCCCGCTGCACGAAAGTCCCTCTCTTGGCAACCATCACCCACGCTTTAGGCCGCCGCTCCCTGTTGGCCGCCGCCGCCGCCGCATCATTCGCACGGCCGGCGCTCGCCGCCCCCTGGACCCGCGAGGCCTACATGGAGGCCATGCGCAAGTCCGGCCGCCCCGTCGACGTGTCGGAATCGCAGTTCCAGTCGATCCAGGCCCGCAAGCCCGGCGCCATCCGCCGCATCGAGAGCTACCTGAAAGACCGCCTCGGCAGCGCCGACCCGGCCGTCATCCGCGCCTTTCAGGAGGTGCCGCGCGAATACTACCACTATTTGTATCCCGAGCACCGCTCGCAGGGCGGCGTCGCCTACGAGGATGACCCGAAGCCGTGGGCGCTCGGCTACGGCTCGGCGCTGAGCGACTATCTGGGCCAGGCCTACATGACCCAGGTGTGCAAGCCGCAGCCGGGCGACGTGACGCTGGAGATCGGCACCGGCAGCGGCTTCCAAAGCTCGTTGCTGAGCCGCATCGTCAAGCGCAGCTACTCGATCGAGATCATCGAGCCGCTGGGCCAGGCGGTGTCGAAGGTCTTTGCGCCGCTGGGCTACGACAATGTCGAGACGCGCGTGGGCGACGGGTATTTCGGCTGGCCCGAGGTCAAGGAAGGCTTCGACGTCATCATCGTCACCTGCGCCGCGCAGTATGCGCCCCCGGACCTGTTCAAGCAGTTGAAGCCCGGTGGCCGCATGCTGATCCCGATCGGCCAGCCCTTCAAGCGCGGCCAGATCCTGTACGTGTATGGCAAGGACGCGGACGGCAAGGTGCATTCTCGCAAGGACGTCGGCGTGTTCTTCATTCCGATGACCGGCACGATGATGAAGCAGCCGCGGCCCGCGTCGGCCGGCGCCGAAGCGCCGGCCTTGCCCGCAGCCCCCCCGGCGCCTGCAAAGGTCGAATAACCCGCCGGGCCTCGCAGGGTGGAATGCTCTTGCATTCCACCCTCGGTGCGGGGCCACGCCGTCCGTTTATGCGCCGGTTCAACGCCCGTTGAACACAGCCCGGCGCTTTCCCTTGAACGCCGCCAGCCCTTCCACGAAATCCGCGCTCTCCAGCGCTTTCCGCCGGCCCTCCAGCAACGCCTGCATGACGGCCGGGGGCATCGGCAGGGCCGCATTCAACGCGCGCAGCTGTGCCTTCGCGCTGCTGACAGACAGCGGCGCATTGGCCGCGATACGGCCCGCCATGGCTGCCGTGAACGCCTCCAGCTCGTCGGCGGGGACCACGTGGTTCACCAGCCCGGCCGCCAGGGCGCGCGTGGCAGTCACCGGGTCTCCGGTCGCGAACATCTCCATGGCGAGGCCCAGGCCGCCGCGCAGCAGCACGTTCAACAGCCCATCGGCGTCGTATGGCAGGCCAAGCCGCGCCGGCGTGAACGCCAGCGTGCACGCCGGGCTGGCGATGGCGATATCGCAGCGGAGCGCCAGGTCCGTGCCGCCGCCCCACGTCGTGCCGTTCAGCATGGCGATGACCGGTGCAGGACACTGCTGCACCGCATGGAACACCGCCTGCAGCGGCCCGTCCTGCGCCAGCGGGTCGCCCCCGGGCGTCAGGTCGTTGATGTCGAACCCCGCGCACCACACCTTGCAGCCCGCCGCCGCGCGCAGGATCACCGCCCGTGCCCCGGCGCCGGTCGCCTCGCCAAGCGCAGCCAGCAACCCGGCCAGCATCGGGCGGCCCAGCGTGTTGTGCCGGACCAGGTCGTTCATCTGGATGGTTGCCACATGCTGCTCGATGACGAGCGAGACGGGCGAGGGGGTCACGCTGTCCACGCCGGCACTATTGGCCGGGGCGGACAGCGTGTCGAGTAGCGGAGGCTAGAGCGGCGTCGCTTCAGGTTGCCAGGGCCCGAAACGACGTCCCGCGTTCTGCATCAGCAAGCCCTAGCGGGCGACCGGCGCCGGGACGGTGCTGGACATCCCCGACGAAGGGCCTTGCGGCGGGCTGGTCGTGACGCTGCCCAATGGCGCGCTCATGTTCGGGTTCGCCGTCGTGCCCGGGGCCATCGTCATCGCGCCATTCGGAACGCTGCCGGCGGGCGTCGGCGCACTGGAGGAGGCGTTCGGGGACGGCGGGGACTGAGTGGCGCCCTGCGCGAAAGCGGGGGAAGCGGCGAGCAGCAGGGCAAGGGTGACGATCGTTTTGTTCATGGTATCCTCCTGGATTGGTTCCACGCGATCAACGCTGCATCCCATCCACGGTTGGGCGCCCCCTGTTCATACCGGCGTGATGACGCGCGCACCTTCAAGCCGACTTTTCTCGAAGCAAATGAACTTCACAAACCGGTGGTCGAAGGTTATGCCTCAGACGCCCGCACAAACCCCAGGATGACGCTCATTTTCCCGGACCAGACGACCGTGTTGCCCGCCATGACCAGCCCCGCCCCGGAACTGTGCGTCGTCATCCCCGTGTTGAACGAGGCCCTCAACATCGCGCCGCTGATCGACAAGCTGCGGGACACGCTGGACGGCATCCGATGGGAGGTGCTGTTCGTCGATGACGACTCGCGCGACGGCACGCGCGACGCGATCGCGGCGATCGGGCGGGCCGACAACCGGGTGCGGCTGCTGCACCGGGTCGGCCGCCGGGGCCTCGCGTCGGCGTTCATCGAGGGCGCGCAATGCACGCTGGCGCCGTATGTGGCCGCCATGGACGGCGACCTGCAGCACGACGAGACGCTGCTGCCGAAGATGCTGGCCGTGCTGCGGGACGGCGCGGCCGACGTCGTGGTGGGCAGCCGCTACGTGCCCGGCGGCGACCTGGGCGACTGGGACAGGACGCGGGCCGAGATGTCGGGGCTGGCGACCCGCATGAGCCAGATCGTGCTGCGCGCGAAGGTGGCGGACCCGATGAGCGGGTTCTTCATGCTGCCGCGCAGCGTGTTCCAGCAGGCGCTGCCCAACCTCTCGGCGATCGGCTTCAAGATCCTGCTGGACGTGCTGGCCTCGTTGCCCGAGACGCCGCGCGTGACCGAGCTGCCGTTCAAGTTCCGCACCCGCCTGGCTGGCGAGAGCAAGCTGGACGCCGGCGTGCTGCTGGATTTCGCGCTGCTGCTGGCCGACAAGGCGATCGGCCACCTGGTGCCGGTCCGGTTCCTGCTGTTCGCCGCGGTGGGCGCGCTGGGCCTGGTCGCGCATGTGCTGGTTTTGCGGCTGGGCCTGGGTCTCGGCCTGGGCTTCGGCGAGGCGCAGGCCGCGGCGACATTCTGCGCGATCGCCGCGAACTTCTGGCTGAACAACCGGTTCACCTTCCGCGACCGGCGCCTGCGCGGGCCACGGCTGGTCCGGGGCTTCGTCATCTTCGGCGTGGTGTGCGGCATCGGGGCAGCGGCGAACCTGGGCATCGCGGCCTTCGTCATGGGCGCCGGGCACCAGTCCTGGTGGGCGGCCGGGCTTGCTGGCGCGGCGATGAGCCTGGTGTGGAACTATGCGGTGGGATCGACCTTGACCTGGCAGCGGCGGCCTTCGCGGCGGGGGTAGGAAGGCGGCGCTTCCAAATTCGGACGGCTGCACGCGCAGGGCGGATAAGCGCAGAGCCATTCGCCAAGCCGCGCGGACCCACCGCAAAAGGCGGATGACGCTGCGCTGTTCCGCCCTACGGTTTTGACGGATCGAATACTGCGGACCAGGATTTCAGCATCGTGTGCTGATCGAACGCTTCGGTGACCCGGGTCCGGTTCTCAGCGCCCATCGACTGGCGAAGGCTTCGGTCCGCCAGCAGCCGAGACAGCGCATCGGCCAGGGCGCGGTCGTCGAGCGGCGTCACGAAACCCTGCTGCCCCGGCGGCAGGATGGCCGCGATGTCCCCCACGGCAGTGCTGGCGACGGGCAGGCCGGCGGCCATCGCTTCCAGCAACGAAATCGGCATCTGTTCGGTGTCGGAGGACATGGCGAAGATGTCCATGCCGCGCAGCAGCGGGGCCGGGTCGGGAATGTGGCCGGCCCAGTGGATGTGCGCGGCGATGCCGAGTTCGCCCGCCAGCGCTTCGAGCGCGCCACGCTCCGGGCCGTCGCCGACGATGACGAGCCGGGCGGGGTGGGTCCGGATGGCCAGGGCGAAGGCGCGGAGCAGGCGGGCCAGGTTCTTCTCGGCGCGCAGGGCGGCGACGGCGCCGATGACGGGGAACTCGCCTGGCGGGGTCGCCGACGGGCCGGGGGCGAAGCGGGCGAGGTCGATGCCGTTGGGAATATAGCGCAGCCGTGCCGGGTTCAGCGTCCAGGTTTCAGTGGCGATGCGCAGCAGGGTCAGCGACGGCACCACGACGGTGCGGCCGGCCAGGAACAGGCGGCGCATCCAGACGCGGCGAGGGAGCTGGGCAGTGCGTTCCTCCGGGCCGAAGCCGTCCTCGACATGGACATGGCGGACCAGGGGCAGGCGGTTGGCGACCGCCCATTCGATCGTGCCCCAGTTGCTGGTGATCAGCGTTGCCGGCCGCATCTCCCGCAGCGCAGCGCGCATGGTGCGGACGTTGGCGCGCAGGTTGCCTTTCACCAGCGGCAGGGCGGGGAAGGCGACATCGAGCGCGGTGTCCAGACGCTCCCGGCAGCCGAGGTTGCCGTCCATCGCGACGACAGCGTGGCGCCAGCGCGGGCCGAAATGGTTGACGATGGTGGCGAAGCGAACCTGAGGGCCGCCGGTGGCGAAGGTGGAGAAGACGTGCAGCAGCAGGGGCGCGGTCCCGGCGGCGGGCGGCCTCACCCCGGCCCGCTCAACCAGCGGCATGCACGTCGATGGCCCGGTCGATGAAGCGCTGCCTGTCGGATACGGGGGTCCAGCCCAGGTCGCGCTTGGCGTCGGCGATGTCGAACTCGGCCGTCATGCCGCGGGACAGGAAGTCCCGCGTCGTGGGGGCGGCCACGTTGCGTCCGGTCGCGCGCTTGACCAGCCACTTGCCGGTGTCCTCGGCCCACAGGAAGCGGGCGGATTGCGGATGGTAGCGCAGCGGGCGGCCCAGCGCCCGACCCAGGGCGGCGGTGTACTCCCGCGCGTCCAGCCGCACGTCGCCGACCAGGTTGTAGCTTTTGCCCTCGATGCCCGGCGCCGACGCGGCGCGGAACACGGCGTCGGCCACGTCCTCGGCCAGCACGAAGGGCAGGGGGTTGCGCCCGGCGTTCCAGCCGATGCAGTGCTGGTCGTTGTTGTACATCCCAACACCGCTGTGGAACGGGATGCCGCCCTCGCCCACGACGACGCCGGGGCGCAGGATGGTGACCGGCAGTCCGTCCTTGGCGTGCATCGCCAGCATCGCCCGGTCGGCGAGCGTCTTGGCGCGGGCGTAGTCGCCGCGCTTCCACTCCTCGGGGTCGGGCGGGGTCACGCCGGTGATCGGCGACGGCTGCGGCCCCAGATACAATGAGGCGATGCTGCCGACATAAACCAGACGCGCGACGCCTGCGTCCATGCAGGCCCGTGCGACCGTCTCGGCCCCGCCGACCATCGCGGTGCGCACCGCCTCGAACGTGCTGCCGCCGCCGCCATGCGCCAGGTTGACGACCACCCGGGCGCCCTTGATGGCGCGGCCCACGGCTTCGGCGTCACGGATGTCGCCGCGGTGCAGCGTGACGCGCGGGTCGGCGAAGACGGCCGCCAGGTTGCGGGTGTTGCGCGCCATGACGGCCACGCGCTGCCCGGCATCCAGGAAGCGCTGCACCACATGGGTCCCGATGAACCCGGTGCCGCCCAGGACCGCCACGTCCGGCGGTTCCATGGCGGGTGCGGGCTTAGTCTCCGGTTGCGGCGCCGGCTTCGGGAAACCGGCGTCGCGCAGCCGTTCGCACAGATCGACGAGGCCAGCGCCGAACGCTGCGTCCAGCTCCGGCTGTTGGCCCGCGTCCAGCGCCGCGTGGAACGCCGCGATGCTTGCCCGCATGCTGACGAAGAACGCGTCGCTGCGGGGACGCAGCTTGGCGGTCGACAGCCCATACTCCACCAGGCCCCTGATGCTGGAGACGGCGACGCCGGCCGCGGTCCGCAGCCCGGACAGCGTTTCATCCACCGCCGGCAGCCAGCGGGTGCGGTCATAGGCGAAGAAGCGGTTGGCCAGGATGTCCGCGACCGCCACGCCGTCGTCGCACACCACCTGGACCTGCCAGAACGGGAATTCCTGCCCGACGCCGAACCGCAACTGCGCCGGCAGCCGGGCGCCCTGCATGGACACGTTCAGCGAGGAGACGAACGGCACGCCCGGCGCGATGTCGATCGCCGGGCCAGCCAGTGCGGCGAGCGCGCCCATGCCCCCGGCCAGGGTCACGATCTGCGACAGCGGGTGCACCGCCTGTTCCAGCAGGATGTTGCCGGGCTGCTGGAACATCCAGTGCCCGAACTGCTTGGCGCCAAGCTGGCGCAGCGGCACGTTGTAGACGCAGCCGACGAAGCGCGGCCGCCCGAGCCGGCCCGATTCCACGCAGTGCCGCAGCCGGACGAAGGCGGGGTGGTGCACGAAGTTCTGGTTGACGCCGAGCATGGCCCGAGGCCCCGAGGCCGCGACCAGCCGCGCCGCCGCCTCGCCGCTCTCGGCCAGCGGCTTCTCCAGCAGCACGGGCTTGCCGGCCGCGAGCAGCGGCAGCGCCACCTGCTCATGCCGGTCCGGCGGCACCAGCACATGCGCGCGGTCGAACGCGTCGGCGGCCAGGGCGGCATCGACGGAGGCGAACACCGCAGCACCCGGCGGCGCCAGCGCCCGGGCCGCGGCCTCGTTCGGGTCCACGATCGCAGTCACCTGGTGGCCGGCCAGGCCACGCAGGGCGTCGAGGTGCACGCGCGAGATGTATCCCGCGCCGATCAGGGCGATACGGCTCATGTGGTCTCCGCCGCACCATGGGCCGCCAGGGCCGCCGCGGCCTCTGACACGACTCCGGTGCGTCCGCCCACCTTATCCAGGAAAAAGTGGATGTAGTCTTCGATGCGCTGCAGGAAAGCGCTGCGTTCATCGATCGTCCGCACATAGCTTGTGCTGCCCGGCAGCAGGCTGGAGCTGTGCAGCGTCATCATGAACAGCTGCTCGCCGCCCGCCAGCCCGGCCTTGGTCAGCCGTTTCATATCGTCCAGCGAGTGACCCTCCGGACTGAGCCGGAGCCGCTCGAGCAAGGTGAGCCGGGCGGCAATGCCGGGCAGGCGCAGGCGTTGCCCGGCCGGCCGTTGCAGCACCGGGAACAGCCGGGGCCCATGCACGGCGAGCCCGCCGGCGAAATGCACCGATAGCGGGATCTCGACGATGCCTTCCTTCGTCAGGAACGGCCGGCCGGTCCATGCGCCGAAGTCGGGGCCGCCCAGCGCGCTGAAATCCGTGTAGGGGACGATGCTGCTATCGACCTTGTAGCCCAGCCCCGCGAGGAAGCCGGTGGTGTGACGACCGATGCCGTAGCCGCCGGCCTTGAAGATGGTGGGGGCGGCGCCGAACGAATCCTGGATCGCGTCGGTCAGCGTCTCGAGCTTGCGGCGTTCGAGCTCGGGCGGCAGGTTGCAGGCGAAGGCGTGCCAATAGTCGATCGTTTCCTCGACGGGAGGGTTGACCCAGGGATGCAGATGCGCGCCGATCTCGCATCGGCCGCTGTCGGCCCAGGGGCGCAGGATCGCCAACGCCTCCGGCGTGGTGGCGATGGGATGATCGACGAGGTAGGCGGGCACGAGGCCAGCCCGGTCGAAGACCGCCTGCAACAGCGGCAGGTGCTGGACGTTGGTCACCGACCGCCGGCCCGGGTCGGGCGGCGCGGCCCAGTCGAACTCCTCCTCCGTGTCGATCACGACGAGAAGCGTCGGTGGCCAATCCTTTGGCACGGACAACAGGCGCCGGTCTGGAAAAAGACGGGATGACGGCTCGACTTCCATCAGATCCGGCTTCGTCCATCGGGGGTCGCTCGTCAAACGATCTGTCTCCACCCCACGGTCCGGCGTCCCGGAGCGCACCGCGTCCATGACTTCGTGTTAATGCTACATCAGAGTGGGCGTCGCGGAAAGCCGCGCCTGGCATGTCGCGGAAAGCCGCGCCTGGCATGTCCCGGAAAGCCGCGCCGGGCATGTCGCGGAAAGCCGCGCCGGAGACGTCCCGGACAGGCGCGGTGGCCGGCCACATGAAACAAGCCAAGCCTTCATTGTTGAAACGGCCCGTGTTGGGTAGGGTGCGCCGGCACGTGACACGAAACAGGCGCAGGTTACCCTTGGATCGCATGAGTTGACGGACGGTTCGAGCGCCCCGCCCAGCAGAGGCCAGCCACCCCGGATCGGCCGGGTGCTGCAGGAATCCACTATCTATCTGCTGGGCAACGTCGCCAGCCGCGTGCTCGGCTTCCTGACCATCCCGTTCTATTCGCGTTTCCTCAGCCCCGCCCAGTATGGCCTGATCGAGCTGGTGGAGCTCAGCACCCAGACGATCGCCATCTCGCTGGGGCTGCAGGCGATCGGCGCCGCGCTCAGCCGGCTGTTCCACGACCAGCAGACGCCGCAGGACGAGCAGGCGGTCGTGTCGACCTCGTTGATCGCCACGGCAGTCCTGAGCGGGCTGGTGACGATCGCCGCGGTGGCCGGGGCAGGGACGCTGAGCCAGCTGGTGTTCCATACGCAGGAGTGGACCGGGCTGCTGCGGGCGGCGTTCATCGCGATGTTCTTCAGCAACATGGTCGAGGTGGTGCTGGTCTACGAGCGGATCCGCGCGCATGCGAAGTTCTTCCTGTATTACACGCTGACAACGCTGCTGGTGAACCTGGCGCTCAATATTCTGTTCATCGGCGTGCTCGACGCCGGGGTGTGGGGCTTCGTCAGCAGCAAGCTGGTGACGACCGCGGCCAGCTGCCTTTATCTCGCGTTCCGCATGCGCCGTGACGTGGGCTGGCACTGGCGCAGCCTGTATGTGCCGGAGCTGGTGCGCTTCGGCGCGCCGCTGATCCTGTCCAGCCTGTCGTATTTCGCGATCCATTTCTCCGACCGCTTCTTCCTGAGCTCGGCCGTCAGCCTGGCGGAGCTGGGGCGCTATGCGCTGGCCTACCGCTTCGCGATCCTGGTCAGCGCGCTGGTCGGCGACAGTTTCGCCAAAAGCTGGAACGCGACGCTATACCGCTACGCCGGGCGGGAGGGCTGGCAGGCGCAGTTCGCGCGGATCGCGTCGTATTTCACCTATGTCGTGTTCGCGACCGGGCTGGCCATCGCGGTGTTCAGCCCCGAGCTGCTGCGCGTGATGGTGCCGCCCGACTACTTCCCCCCGCCGCTGCTGCTGCCGATCCTGATCGCGTCGTATCTGGCGCGCGAGATCGGCGATTTCTTCCGCAGCCTGCTGCTGATCAACAAGCGGTCGATGCGGGTGGGCCAGATCGCCTTCGGCGGCGCGCTGTTGAACCTGGTGGCCAACCTGCTGCTGATCCCGGCCTACGGCATCTATGGCGCCGCGGCGGCGACGCTGCTGACATGGCTCGTCTACATGCTGGTATGCTGGGTCGTCTCGAACCGGGAGCACCGGCTGCCGATCCAGACGCTCGCCTATGTGCGGATCGCTGCGCTGGTGATCGGCTGCTATGCGCTGTCCGCCTTGACGCGCGGGCATGGGTTCGTGCCGCAGGTGACCCTGGACACCCTCGTCGTGACGGTGTTCTGCCTTGTCGCGCTGCGCGTGTTCCTGACAGCCGATGAGCGGTATGGCGCGCTGGCCATGCTGGGCGGCATGGGGCTGTGGCTTGCGGCGCGGACCGCTTCTGCCCAGCGCGAGGGCTGGGCTGCTCCGGCCAGCGTGATGATGCTGGCATACCGCTACCAGCCTGCAGCCGCCGCGGGGCGGCCGGAACATCTGGCGCGCCAGCTGCGCAGCGCCGGCATCGAGGTTTCCGTCGTCACGGCCGCGCAGGCGCCAGGCATGCCGGCCGACCTGGGCGTGATCCCGGCGCCGTGCGCCTGGGCATCCGGCTCGGACGGCGCGCCGGTGGCCCTGGCCCCGCCCGGGCGCCGGTTCTCGACCGCCGTGCTGCGGGTCATCGACCGGCTCGTGCTGCCCTATGACGATCGGCTGGCCTGGTTCCCGCACGCCTACGAAGCCGTCGTCCTGCGGCTACGGCCTGGGTTGGTCCTGCTGTCCGTGCATCCGCCGACGGTGTCCCACCTCGTCGCGCTGGCGCTGAAGCACCGGCGCGGGTTGCCGTGGGTCGCCGACTTCCGCGACCCGGCCAGCGGCGACCCCGTCAGCGGCGACCCGGCCCGGCCGGTGAAGCGGGCCAGGCTGCTCGACGCCGCGTTCGAGCGGATCATCGTCGAACACGCCGACGCGGTGATCGTGACCACGCAGGCGGCGGCGGCGGCGCTGCGCACCCGGTACCCGGCGGCGGCGGAGAAGGTCCACGCGATCCCCGTCGATGCCGAGCCTGGAATGCTGGCCCGCCTCGTCGACCGCGTCAGGAACCCGTAGAGGTTTCGCGCATAGGATGGCGCACGCGGCCGGCCTGATCCTGCTTGACCAAACCTGAAACCGGCTGCACTGGCGCGCCATAGCCGGCTGCGGCATGGTGTCGCGACAAGGAGAAAGCCATGTGCGGCCTGGCCGGACTCTACCATCCGAGTGGCGGCCCGGTGGACCGGGGGCTGCTCGAACGCATGACCTCGGCGCTGTCGCATCGCGGTCCCGATGGCGACGGCTTCCATTTCGAGCCCGGGTTGGGCCTCGGGCACCGCCGGCTGTCGATCATCGATGTCGCGGGCGGCCATCAGCCGATGTTCAACGAGGACGAGTCGGTCGTCATCGTGTTCAACGGCGAGATCTACAATTCGCCCGACCTGCGGCCGAAGCTGCTGGCGCTGGGCCACGTGTTCAGCACGCGCAGCGATACCGAGACGATCATCCATGGCTGGGAAAGCTGGGGCCCCGACGTCCTGCAGCACCTGAACGGCCAGTTCGCCTTCGCACTGTGGGACCGAAACCAGCAGACGCTGTTCCTCGCGCGGGACCGCATGGGCGAGAAGCCGCTGTACTACGCCCGCCGCAGCGACGGCTCGATGGTGTTCGGCTCGGAGATGGTGGCGCTGGGCCAGGTGCGGGACCTGAAACGGCAGATCTCGGCCGCCGCGGTCGACGACTTCTTCGCGCTCGGCTACGTGCCGGACCCGCACACGATCTACGAGGGCATCCACAAGCTGCCGGCGGCGCACTACCTGATGCTGCGGACGGGCTGCCACGGGGCGCCGCGGCGGTATTGGTCCGCCCCCACGTCGGTGCGCCCGATCGAGGAGGCCGACGCGCTGCAGGGGCTGCGGGCCGGGCTGTCGGCCGGAACGCAGCAGTGCCTGCTGGCCGATGTGCCGCTGGGGGCGTTCCTGTCGGGCGGCGTGGACAGCAGCGGCGTCGTCGCGACGGCGGCCGGGCTGCTGACGGAGCCGCTGAAGACCTTCACCATCGGCTTCCCCGGCGTCGAGGACGAAAGCCCGCTGGCAGGGCTGGTGGCGGAACGCTACGGCACGCAGCAGTTCGTCGAACGGGCGGAGGCGCCCGATTACCTGGACGCCGTGCGGCGCCAGGCGCACATCTTCGGCGAACCCTTCGGCGACAGCTCGGCCGTGCCGACCGAGAGCGTCTGCGCGCTCGCACGCCGGCATGTGACGGTCGCGTTGAGCGGCGATGGCGGGGACGAGATATTCGCGGGTTACCGCCGCTATCGCTGGCACCAGATGGCCGAGGCGGTGCGCGCCTATATGCCGGCGCCGCTGCGCCGCGGGGTGCTGGGCCAGCTTGCCGCGGCCTACCCAAGGATGGACTGGGCGCCGCGTTGGCTGCGCGCCAAGCATACCCTGACCGAGATCAGCCTGGACAGCGCGCTGGGCTATTACCGCACGGTCGCGAAGGTGCATCACGACCAGCGCCGCGGCCTGTTCTCCGCCCCGCTGCGCGCCCAGCTGGATGGGCATGACCCGGCGGCCCGCATCGTCGACCTGATGCAAACCTGCGACACCGACGACTCGCTGCTGCAGGCGCAGTTCGTCGATGTGAACACCTACCTGGTCGGCGACATCCTGACGAAGGTCGATCGGACCAGCATGGCCCATTCGCTCGAGGTCCGGGCGCCGTTCCTGGACCACCGTTTCGTCGAATGGGGCATGTCCCTGCCGGCGGCGCTGAAGCTGCGGGGGCAAGAGGGCAAATACCTGCTGAAGCGCGCGCTGGAGCCGCTGGTGCCGAACGAAATCCTGTATCGCCGGAAGCAGGGCTTCGCGATGTCGCTGTCAGGCCTGTTCCGCGCCGAAGCCGGCCGGCTGCGCAGCCGGCTGCTGGGCGGCAAGATGGCGGATTGCGGCCTGTTCGACGGCGCGGCCATCCACCAGCTGATCACGCAACATGAACATGGCCGGTGGGATCATGCGGGGCCGCTGTGGCTGCTGTTGGCATTCGAAGGCTTCCTGGAGGCGGAGTCCGCCATCCGGGCCCCGGTGGCCAGTGCGCTGGAATAGCGGCAGGGACTGATTTCGACTGCATAATGCCAGGGATATCAAGCATTGACCGGTCCGCATCGTCACTGCGAGCTCTTGCGAAGCAGTCCAGGGCGGCCAGGCCTGATCTATCGGTGCTGGATCGCTTCGCAAGGACTCGCGATGACGAA